>JANMGF010000362.1:0-2388 GCA_031374535.1 Polyangium sp. (in: bacteria) | reverse complement strand
ATGGCGCGGAAGGGCAATAACAGGGCCTGGCAGCGCTCGGGATCCCCCTCCAGGGCCCCGAGGACGTGGACGAGGGCCTCGATCGTCGAGACACACGTCTCGTTCGGCTCCTTGCGAATGCGGTATTCGCTGGGCCGCGGGGGCGTGAATGCATAACGCGGCAGCGCGGCGAGCTCGGGATTCTCGCGCACGACCTTGCGGGTCTGCGACCACGTGCCGTCGACGACGATGAGCGTGATGGGCGAGGACGGGGGCTCGGCCACGACGTCGATGGCGCCGCGGCCCGGATAAAGAAGCGCGGCGGGGCGCGTCGGGTCGGAGAGGGCACGGGCGAGCGCCGTCGAGCCGCTCCAGTGGACGCCGACGTGGATCGAAGCATTGGGCAAGCAAAGGCTCGCCATGTGGGCTGTCCCGATCGGGACGTCCCGCTCGCGGGGGTGCTGGAGGACGACGACCCGCGTGACGGTCTCGATCGGGCGAATGTGCTGGCAATAGCAGACGCTCGTGGGCCGCCGGCAGCGATAGCAGACGGACCGAGGCGCCGCGCCGGGGGGGAGCGTCATGGCGAACGGCGCCTACTTCTTCGTATTTTCGGCGCCGTATCGCTCGAGGAAGTCGTCGTAGGCCCCGTTGAAGAGCCGCGGCCCGTTCGCGGAGAGCTCGAGGATCCGCGTCGCCAGCTTGCCGACGAAATGCCGGTCGTGGCTGGTCACGATGACGGTGCCCTTGAACTCGATCAGCGCCTGCAGGAGGGCGTCGATGCTCTCGACGTCGAGGTGGTTCGTCGGCTCGTCGAGCACGACGACGTTGTTCTGGAGCAGGATGAGCTTCGCCAGGAGGAGACGCGCCGCCTCGCCGCCGGAGAGGGCCTCGGTCTTCTTGAGGCCCGCGTCGCCGCTGAAGAGCAGCTTGCCGAGCACCGAACGGACATGCTCGAGCTGCGCCTCGGGATCGAAGCGGTGCAGCCATTCATACGCCGAGAACCCAGCCTCGAGCGCCTCGTGATGGTCCTGCGCGAAATACCCCACGTTCGTATCGTGGCCCCAGATGATCTCGCCGGCGTCCGCCGCGTGCTCGGCGACGAGGAGCTTCAGCAGCGTGGATTTGCCGATGCCGCTCGGACCAATCACGGCGATCTTGTCGCCGCGATTGAGGTTCAAATCGAGCTTGTCGATGACCTTGTTCTCGCCGAAGCTCTTCGAGAGCCCGGTCACGCGGAGGACGTCGCGGCCCGAGGGTTTCTTGATGTCGAACTTGATGTACGGCCGCACGACGCTCGTTCGTTTGACCTGGATGGAGCTCTCGAGCTTCTCCATCTCCTTCACGCGCGACTGGGCCTGGCTCGAGCGGCTCGCGCTGGCGCCGAAGCGGGCCACGAAGTCCTTGAGCTCGGAGATCTTCTTGCGTTTTTGCGCCGCGTCGGCCTCGGACTGGCGCTTGCCCGTGGTCTTTTGCTCGATGAAGTCGTCGTAGTCGCCCGTGTAGAGGGTGACCGTCTGGTAGTCGACGTCGGCCACGTGCGTGGCAATCGCGTTCATGAAGTGGCGGTCGTGGCTGACGACGACGAGCGTGCCGCGAAAATCGTACGTCAGGTACGACTCGAGCCAGCGGATGGAGTCGAGGTCGAGGTGGTTGGTGGGCTCGTCGAGGAGCAGGACGTCGGCTCCGGCGAAGAGGGTCTGGGCGATGAGGACGCGGAGCTTGTAGCCGCCGGCCAGGGTGCTGACGGTGTCGGCGTGTTTCGAGGTCGGGATGCCCAGGCCCTCCAGGATCTCGGAGGCGCGGGCCTCGGCCATGTAGCCGTCTTCCTCGCCGATGGTCCCTTCGAGCTCGGCCAGGCGCATGCCGACCTCGTCGTCCATGTCGCCAAGGAGCAGCCGGTCCTTCTCCTGCATGGCCTCCCAGAGGACCTTGTTGCCCATGAGAACGGCGTCGAGGATGCGGACGGACTCGTAGGCGAAGTGATCCTGCTTGAGGACGCCGACCTTGAGCTTGCCCGGGATCTCGACCGAGCCCTGATCGGACTCGAGCTCGCCCGAGATGACCTTGAGGAGCGTCGATTTCCCGGCGCCGTTGGCCCCGACGAGCGTGTAGCGCTTGCCCGGGTCGAACCGCATCGAGACGTTCTGGAAGAGGATCTTCGGACCGAAGCGCTTGGTGAGCTTGTCGAGCGTGATCATCGCGGCGCGGGCAGTAGCACGCCAGCCGCGTTCCGTCGAAAGTCGAACGAGCCGCCTGACGCGCTGAGAGCTCGGGCTGGATTGCCGGCCTCGTGTGCCCGTTCGCGGGCCTCTCCGAGTGGAATGGGATGGGCCTGGCACCGCAGCTTGGGGCGCTCGAGCTCGTGGTGTATGCCGCGGGGGACGAGGCCACGGCCGCCGTCCTGCC
>JANMGF010000341.1:0-4335 GCA_031374535.1 Polyangium sp. (in: bacteria) | reverse complement strand
GAGTCGAATGTCAACCAGGGCTTCCGATTCTGGGCGAGCATGATCAAGCAACGCCAGCTTCAGACGAATGGCTTGTATGGCGTGGAAACAGGGCTCGATCTGCGCACCGCGCAGCCCCATGTCTACTACAGGGCCAACAGGAACGGCAACTCCAATACGCAGAAGTCGGTCGGCCAACCCGTCTGGGGGCGCCTTGTCACGGCCATGCTGGAAGACTTCGTCGAAGACGCAAATCGAGCCACGGACAGTGAGTGGAATGCCGCGAAGGGCAACAGCGATGTGCAGCCCTTGAACGCCCCTGCCAGTGACTTCGGCGACGGCAGCTTCATCGATACCGGTGCGTGGCAGGGTCGCAATACCCGTCGAGTGATGAGAAAGCTGAGGGATGATGCCAAGGCCGACAGCGCCGCTGTCAATAAGCTGAACATCTGGGCCAAGGACATGTGGTCCAATGGACCCTGGGACAGCCTCCTGTAACGCGTGTAGCCTCCTTTCCGTGGCGGGGCTCGATTCCTCGATAGCTCCGCTGTCATTCCCGGACAAAGGCGTCCACCACGAGCGCGCCTGATTCCCGGTCGTACCCAGCGATCACGCGCTCGGTCAGCCATCCCGCTGTATCACTCGATTCGCCGAACCAAGGTAACCGCCCGGCCAACCACACCCCCGGCCACGTCCGCCCGCGTCCTCGCCTCCCGCGCCGCCTGATCCCCCGCTGCTCGCTCACTCCTCGGACGCGACCAGCCCTGGCTTCCACACGTTCGGCAAGAGCTCATCGAGCCGATCCTTCGGTCAGCCCGATTGCAGCTTTTCGATCACGTCCGTCAAGTACGCGAGCGGATTGACCCCGTTCATGTGGTACGGCACGGCGTCCCTCTCGGCGCCGCCCTCCCAGATGTGACCTTTCTTGACGCCCTGGGGATGATCCCGGTCGAGCACGCGCAGGCCCGTGTCGTCACATCGCACGTATCCCGAAGCGAGCACCCACCTCGCAATCCGGTCCCACAGCGGCTCGAGCACGTCGACCGAGAACGCGGCCCAATCGCCGATCGTCGACGGCGACAGCCTCACGCCCATCCGCTCGTACTCCTTGGCCTGCCGGTAGAGCGGCATTGAATCCTCGTGCTTGTCGACGCCGATCTTCGCGAGCAACCCCGGACCGGGACGGCCGCGATCCATCACCTTCTCGCTCGGAGCGGCGACGACGCCGGCCTGGCACGCGCGACAAGCGAGCTTTTCGCGGTCCTCCTCGATGACGATGAACGGAGCCGGGACGAACTCGAGGATCTCGCTCCGGATATACCCGATACCGCTCTTCTCGGCGCCGCACTCGGCGCACTTTCGCTCGGCCGCCGGCACGCGCACCACCTTCGATTTGCGCAGCAGATGCGCCGGCAGCGCGCTGCGGCCAGGTGAGGCTCGGGGGGCGCGGCAGGAGCCGGAACCGCCTGCGTCGCTGTGCGTCGCTGAGGTCGATGCCTTCGAGGAGCAGGCCGAGCTCCGCGGCGTCGACCTCGAGATGGCGGGCGTCGGACGATGTGGGCAATGGCAAGTGGAAGCGGCCACGCGCGAGGCGCTTGGCGATGATGCAATACCCGGTGCGATCCCAGAACAGCACGCGGATCAGGTCCAGTCTCCACCCTCTCTACTTTCGGAAGGAACGCTGTCTCATCGGATGTTGGCACAGAGGGCTACCTGTGTTTTGGTCCGTGACGGCTTCGCCGCACTGCCCAACACACGGTCAATGCGGTGTCGCGGCCGTTTCTTTCACGCGGCTCTGGCATCGCTCCAGATCGGCTCGCGACTGCGCTTCAGAAAATCCGAGCAGGCGGCGGCGGACGTCGAGGGGCATGCAGTAGCGCGTCGCGGTCCAGAGGCGCGCGTCTCCTGCGTCCTTCAGGGGCTCGAGATCGCTCCACACGAGGATGCTTTGATCATCGAGCGCGGCCACGATGCGCGTGCCATCCGGGCTCCATGAGGCCGAGTTGATGGGAGCGCCCGAGCCGCGCAGCACCATGAGCTCGCCGCTGCCGCCGGCATCCCAGATGCGCGCTGTCCCGTCGTTCGACGAAGAAACAATGCGCCGGCCGTCGGAGCTGAAGAGCCTGCTCGTGCGCAGGAACACCACCGATTCGTGGCCGCGAAGGACGAGGGGTTCCCCAGTCCCATCCGCGTTCCATCGGCGCACGGTCTTGTCCTGGGACGCCGAAAAGATGTGCTTTCGGTCGAGGCTGAACGCCGCCGAATAGACAGGCGCAGCGTGGCCACGGAGCACCATGGGATCGCCCGTCCCGTCAGCGTTCCACACGCGCACCGTCTTGTCGTCGGACGTGGAGACGAGCCGCTTGCCATCCGGGCTGAACGCAGCCCACAACACGGGGCCCTCGTGGCCGCGGAGCATGATGGGATCGCCCGTCCCGTCAGCGTTCCACACGCGCACCGTCTTGTCGTTGGACGCGGAGACGAGCCGCTTTCCATCCGGGCTGAACGCCGCGGCGGTGACGTTACTCTCGTGGCCGCGCAGCACGGTGGGCTTGCCCGTTCCATCGGCGCTCCATACGCGCACCGTTCTATCCTCGGACGCGGAGACGAGCCGCTTGCCATCCGGGCTGAACCCCGCCGTGTTGACGTGGCTCTCGTGGCCGCGCAGCACGGCGGGCCTGCCCGTTCCATCGGCATTCCACACGCGCACCGTGTTGTCCCAGGAAGCGGAGACGATGCGCTGGCCGTCAGGACTGTATTCCGCGGTATACACCGCAGATTCGTGGCCGCGGATCGCGAGCGCCCGTCCCTCTCCGGTGACGCTCCAGGTGCGCAAGGTGTGATCCGCCGCTCCCGAGAGGACGTGGCGGCCGTCGGGGCTGAACGCCACGGAGAAGACATAACCGTCGTGGCCGACGAGGACCTCGGGCTCGCTCTTTCCATAGGCGTTCCACACGCGCACCATGCTGTCCCACGAGCCGGAGACGATGCGCTTTCCATCGGGGCTGAACGCCGCCGACCATACCACGTTGCGGTGCCCCGCGAGGACGATGGGCTTGCCTGCGCCATGGGCGTCCCACACGCGCACCGTCTGGTCCCGCGAGGCGGAGACGATGCGCTTTCCGTCCGGGCTGAACCCCACCGAGGTGACGCTGCTCTCGTGCCCCTTGAGCACGAGGGGTGCGCCCTGTCCACCGGCATCCCACACCCGGAGGGTCCTGTCGTGCGACCCCGAGACGATGCGCTTCCCATCCGGGCTGAACCCCACCGAATAGACACCCAGTTCATGCCCTTTGAGGACGAGGGGAGGGCCCTGTCCACGGGCGTCCCACACGCGCACCGTCTTGTCGTGCGACCCCGAGACGATGCGCTTGCCGTCCGGGCTGAACGCCGCCGAGGTGACTTGATCGTCGTGCCCGCGAAGAATGAGGGGGGGACTTTGCCCCCCGGCGTCCCACACGCGCACCGTCTTGTCCCACGAGCCGAAGACGACGCGCCGGCCATCCGGACGGAACGCCACCGAGGTGATGCGATGCTCGTCTCCCTTGAGGACGAGGGGCGCGCCCTGCCCATCGACGCTCCAGATCCGCACGACGCCGTCGCGCGACGCGGAGACGATGCGCTTGCCGTCCGGGCTGAAGGCCGCAGCCGTGACCTCTTCATCGTGATGGAGCACGAGCCGAGCGACGCTGGCGCCTCGTGCCCACAGCGCCAGGGACGCCCACCCTTGCGGGACGGAGCCCGGCTCGATCTCGCGCAGCAGCGAGAGCACCGTCGTCGGATCATGCTGAATCTCGCGGGCCCCCGCCGCCATGCGTGTCGCGTTGCGCGCGTAGCGGGCCTCCTCCTGCGCCTGCCTCGCCTGCTCCTCTGCCCTCCGGGCCTGCTCATCGGCGCGCGCCATTTCCTTGTTGGCAGTCCTGGCCTGCTCCCAGGCGCCGATCGCGAGCACACTCACCACGATCGAGACGAGCACCGTCAGCGAGAACAGGCCGGCGACGATCCGCTGCCGCAGCTTCTTCGTCCGCTCCGAAAGACCGATGACCGCTTCGAGGTACCCAAGCTCCTTCCCGACGATCTCGTCCCTGCCGGCTGCCCTGCGCCCCTCGAGCCAGGCCCGCGCCCTGTGCGCCGCCTCGTCGCGCCACAGGAGCCCCTCCGCGCGCCCGTTCTTTTCCCACTGCGCCGCCGCGCTCCGCAGCTCCGCGAGGAACTGTGCGTCGCTCTGCGCCTCGTCGAGCCATGCCCCGAGCTTTGCCCACCTGTCGATCAAGGACTCGTGTACGAGCTCCACGATCTTGTCTTCGCGCTCGTCCTCTGTCTCGATGGACACGAGCCGCGCGTCGACCAGCCGCG
>JANMGF010000301.1:0-1176 GCA_031374535.1 Polyangium sp. (in: bacteria) | reverse complement strand
AGGGCGCCCGTACGTCGGCGCTTCCGTTCGGGCATGGCGGTCGTACGGGGCACGGCGGGCCGCGCAGGCCGTCGCTCGACACGTTGTTCAAGCCGGCCAGCAAGCCCGAGGGCGAGCGCGATCGCCGGAGTGGCAGGCCGCAAGAGCTGAGGCCGGCGCAAGCTCCGGTTGCGGCGCGGGACCGCGAGCACACGCCCGCTGCGCCTCGCGTGGCCCCGGCTCCTGTCGCCACGACGCCCGCGCCTTCGATCGCGGCGCCGACCTCGACCTCGATCTCGGCTTCGACCTCGATTTCAACGAGCGCCCCGGGACCGACCACGATGGAGAAGGGCGCCCGCGTGCGTGTTCTCAGCGGCCCCTTCGCGGACAAGATCGGCGTGCTTGGTGATCTCGACGGCCGCGGCGGCGCGCGTGTCCTCCTCGGTCTGCTCTCCACCCGGATCGAGGTGACGGATCTCGCGCTCGTGATCGAGGGCCGCGAGCGCCCCGCGATCCAGAGCTCCCACCGGCGGCCCGCGGCCCCGATGCCCCGCAAAGCGCGCTGATGCAAAAGGTCGATCCGGTCGAGTTCCCCTCCGGACTCGGCGCTCAGTTCCGCAGAAACCTCGGGCTCTACGCGAGCGGCACCGTGCTCCTCGCGGTCCAGCAGTTCCTCATGGCGAAGCGCGACTTCCTCGTGAGGGACGCCGTCGACGCGGCCGATCAGCTCCGCGCGAACGACGCCACGCGTGACGCTTTGCTCATGCTCGGCGTGGTCGTCGTGGCCGCGGTCGTCCGCGTCCTCTCGCGCTGGACGATGTTCACGGGCGGCCGGAACGTCGAGTACGAGCTCCGCGCGGTCTTGCTCTCGCGACTGCACAAGCTCGGCCCTTCGTTTTTCCGTCGCATGCCGACGGGCGAGATCATGAGCCGCTCGACGAGCGACTTGCAGCAGGTCCGGCTCCTCCTCGGCTTCGGCATCCTCAACGTCGTGAACTCGGTGCTCGCCTTCTCGAGCGCGATCTACGTCATGGTCCGCGTGAGCGGGACGCTGACGCTCGCCGCGCTCGCGACGTTCCCCGTGCTCATGCTGATCACGCGCTCCTTCTCGTCGAAGCTCTTCGCGCGGACCCGCGAGAACCAGGAGGCGCTCGGCAAGATGAGTGATCGCGTGCTCGCGAGCCTCGCCGGCGTCCG
>JANMGF010000266.1:0-1016 GCA_031374535.1 Polyangium sp. (in: bacteria) | reverse complement strand
CGCGGCGGCGTACGAGCTCGCCTCGCGTGGGCGCGCCGTGCTGATGGTCGAGGAGGGCCATTACCACAGGCGATCGAGCTTCACCACCCGCCCCTCCAGGGCTTATCGCCAGCTTTATCGCGAAAAAGGAATGATCATCGCCTTCGGGAACGTGAACATCCCGATCTTTGCCGGCCGCGCCGTCGGCGGCAGCACGGTCATCAACTCGGGCACCTGCTACCGCGCCCCCACACGCACGTTCGATTCCTGGCGGAGGGACCACGGCTTGCCCCAGGTCTTCTCGTCGGAGGGCCTCTCGCCTTATTACGAGCGCGTCGAGGCCATGCTCGGCGTGGCCCCCGCGAACCCGCTCCACCTCGGCAAGATCGCCGGCATCATCGCGCGCGGCGCCGATCACCTCGGCCTCGGCCACACCACACTCACGCGAAACGCCCCCGATTGCGACGGCCAGGGAATCTGCTGCTTCGGCTGCCCGACGGGCGCAAAACGATCGACCGACGTGAGTTACGTTCCGGCCGCGCTCTCCCGCGGGGCCGAGCTCGTGACGGCCGCGCGCGTCGATTTCGTGGACATCGTGGCCGGGCGCGCCCGCGGCGTGACGGCGACGCTCGGCGAGGAACGCTCTTCCGGACGAGCCCCGCGCCTCCGGGTCCGCGCCGACGCAGTGATCGTCGCCGGCGGCACGCTCATGACGCCGCTGCTCCTCCGCAAGAGTGGCGCCTGTTTGTCCTCGGGGATGCTCGGGAAAAACCTCTCGATTCACCCGGTCTCGAAGGTGATGGCGCTCTTCGACGAGCGGGTCGATCAATGGAACGGCATTCCGCAGGGGTATTCGATCGACCATTATGCCGAGGAGGGCCTGCTCTTCGAGGGCGGCTCGCTCCCCTTCGACGTGGCCGCGCTCGGCGTGCCGTGGTCGGGCCGAAGGTATGTCGAGCTCATGGAAAAGTATCCGTATCTCGCCACGTTCGGCTTCATGATCCAGGACCAGAGCCGCGGCGAGGTTCGCGCGGGGC
>JANMGF010000248.1:0-2331 GCA_031374535.1 Polyangium sp. (in: bacteria) | reverse complement strand
GTCGACCACCGATCCGGTACTCGAGCACTCGTCGTGTCATGAGGAGCGCGAGATCGTCTTCCGAGGTGTGCACGAAGGTTCCTTTTTGGAGCACGCGCTGGAGGACCTCTAGATCGGCGGGCCGGAGCCCCTGCATGTACTTGCGACCAAGAGCGTCAATAGCGGTATCGGCTTGGAAGAGGCCTATGACATCGGAGCCATCGATATAGGCTTCCACGCAAGCGGACTGCGCCAGCGCGAGCAGGTCTCTTAAAACGCCGCCCGAATGATGGACCAGCGCTTCGAGTCCCTGGAGGTCCATGGCATCAATCGGTATCCGTTTTCGGAGGATGTTTTCGAGGAACCCCTTGGCTCGAGTTCCCGAAGTGATATCGATCCAGGGTTGGTAATGGAATCCATCAAAGCGCTGCTCCAGCGTGCGATCCATACCATAAAGGGCCCTGAGGGGGCCGACGAGCACCACCCCAAGCCCGATGGTTTTAAGCGCTTTGACGTCATGGTCGATGACCAGCTGGAGGGCAGCCATATCCGTTATCCGATCGAGCCCGTCCAGTAGAACGATGACGTGGTTCCACCCAGTACGTAGAATGTCGAGAAGCCTCTCGGTTGGCTTCAGAGCGCTTCGGACGCTTTCCTCAAGCTGATGAGGAGAAATAAGAATCCCCGGCACATGGGTGAAATTGTCGTCGTAATCGGAGTCGCCATAGTCCTCATAAGAGTAGCCGTGAGCGACATTTTGAAGCTGCTGGACTGCTTCGGCCACGAGCGTCTCATCGACGCCCAACGCGGGATTCTCTAACCACTCCCCCAGCGCCAGTCCGACCTGCACGGCGACTGCCCCGGGGACCATCTTGGTGATGTCGTGCCCCTCGCTGACATCGACGTAAATCGCCTGCGTATCCGGAAGTCTGTTGAGGCGATTCTGTGCAGACAGCAGCTCGGTCGTTTTGCCCGAGCCTACGCCTCCGATCAGCAGGTGCGTCGACGTCGGCGCGAGCGCTAACTCCGCGGCGAGCCGCGCGCTTACCGCGCCGCCCTGCTCTACATAACTACCGTCGCCGAGCGCTCGGGCCGGATCACCCGCGGGGTCCAGCCTGGCCCTCAACGCGCGAAAACGTTCGAGCCGATCACCACCCTGCTCCACCACCATCACCTCGGCTCGTCGTCATCCGTCGCAATCCGGAACCCCGGATCCTCCTCCGTCGGCCCTTTCGGCTTTTGCCCCGGCGGGTACCTCGGCGGGTCGCGGTCGTCTTTCCGTTCTTTCTCCGGCTCCGGCGCGGGCTTCTTGTCCTTGTCCTTCGACCCGAACAGGATCTCCGTCCCGAGGCGGCTCACCACGTTGTTCGCGGCGCGGTAGATCTCGCGACCCGCGACCTCGACCTGCTTGCCCACGTCGGTCCGGTCGAGCTCTTTCTTGATCCCACTCGCCGCCATCGTGGCCGCGCGGAACAAGTGGCCGAGCCCTTGCACCAGATGCGTCTTCGCCCCGTCGGCTTGCTCGTTGCGATCGTCCCGATCGTCGTTCGCGCTCATACGAGGAGTGTATGGGTCGTGTCAGCGCGCTCGCAAGGCATCAAGCAGCGTGTTGCGCTTTCGAGGGCGACGCGGCCGGCACGCGAGGCGCGGCTCCGTGGGCCGTGACGCGGTTTCGGCCCCCGCGCTTCGAGGTGTAAAGCGCCTCGTCGGCGGCCTTGAAGAGCTCTTCCCACGTCTCGCCAGCCTCGGGGAAGCTCGCCACGCCGATCGAGCAGGTCACGCGGATCGTCACGGGCTGGCCGTCCGGGCCAGGCTTCGGGGCATGGAAGATCGTCTTGCCGAGCTCCTCGCGGACACGTTCGGCCAGCAGCATGGCGCCGCGCGCGTCCGTCTCCTCGCAGATCACCACGAACTCCTCGCCGCCGAAACGCGCGATGGCGTCGGTCGCGCGCCGCTCGCGACGCAGGACATCACCGAGGCCCTTGATGATCACGTCGCCCGCGTCGTGCCCGTACGTGTCGTTGACCTTCTTGAAGTGGTCGATGTCCGTGATGAGCACGCTGAGCTTGCGGCCGAAGCGCTTGGCCGCCTTGATCTTCTGGTCGGCCACCTCGAGCATCGCGCGCTTGTTGAGAAGGCCCGTCATGCTGTCGAGCGTGGCGAGCTCTTCGAGGCGGCGCATCATGCGCGCGTTGGCGAGCGAGACAGCGACGTGGCTCGTGAGGACCTCGAGCGTGCTGCGCGCAGCGTCGCTGTCTCGCTCGCCAACGCGCGCATGATGCGCCGCCTCGAAGAGCTCGCCACGCTCGACAGCATGACGGGCCTTCTCAACAAGCGCGCGATGCTCGAGGT
>JANMGF010000213.1:0-3638 GCA_031374535.1 Polyangium sp. (in: bacteria) | reverse complement strand
CGGGCGCCGTCCGCGAGGCCGTTTCCCGCACGAAGGCCACGGTCATCCTGAAGGGTGCGCGCACCATCATCGCCACGCCCGAGGGCCGGCTCTTCATCTGCATGGCCGGCAACCCCGCCCTCGCCACGGCTGGCTCCGGCGACGTCCTGACGGGCCTCATCGCGGCCTTCGCGTGCAGCATGTCCGCCGACGAGGCTGCCTGCGCAGGGGTGCTCGTCCACGCGTACGCCGGCGACCTCTGGAGCGCGCGCACCGGGTGTGATCGAGGCCTGTTCGCGGGGGAGATCCCGGACCTCGTGCCCGAGATCGTCGCGGCGCTGGCTCGGGGCGCGGATCCGCTCGCGGGTTGAACACCTGGGACAGGCGGGCCCGGTTCGCCCCGCCCCGCCCGCAGGCCCTCGCATGCTATCCTCCTTCAATGCTCGCCATGAAAGCCAGTGTGCGTAACGGCCGCCTCGTGATGGACGAGCCCACCGAGCTGCCGGAGGGAGCCGTCGTGGAGCTCATCGCGGTCGAGGGGAGTGTGGACGATCTCGATGACCAGCAGCGTGAAGCGCTCCACGCGGCGCTCGCCGAGGGCATCGCGCAGGACGAAGCGGGAGAAACGTTCGATGCCGACGAGGTGATCGAGCGTCTCCGTGCTCGTGCATCATGACGGACGTTCGTTTTGCTCGACGGGCGCTTTTGGAGAGCACCCGGAGGCGGCGGTCCCCCTCCCTTCGTTGACGCAGCAACGAGAGGGGACGCAGATTTCGCAAGGCGCCGCCAACGCCCAACCCTCCCCCGCGCTTCCCTCCCGGTTGGCAAAGGGACACGCCCCGGTGTCGATTTGACACGTCCCGGTCCCACACGCCCTCGCATACTTCAATCCTTTCGGGCACTTGGACCTTGCCACCCCTGGGCACCCGCCTTGCGAAGGGCCTCCTTCACCAGGAGGTCAGTCCCATGCTCGCCCAGGTTCTCGCCCCGCCCGCCGCCTCGAAGTCCCGTTCAACGCTTGGGGACTGCGCTCGGACGAGCCGAGCTACGCCCCCAAACCCCCTTCAAGCCAACTCCATCGAGGAGCTCCGCAAGGGCGTCGCCGCGATGACCCCCGAGCTCTTTGGCCGCGCCCTTCGTATGTCCCGCTCCAGCGTCGCCGCCCAGGACCTCGTGCAGGACACCGTCGAACGCGCCCTCCGCTTCGAGACCCAGTACCGCCCGGGCACGAACCTCAAGGCGTGGGTCCACCAGATCCTCTTCAGCGTGTTCATCACCAAGTGCCGCCGCAATCGCCGCGAGCGCCGCGCCCTCGACGTCCTCTACTCCGACCCGAACGCCTGGACCGCCCAGCCCGCCGTCTCCGAGATGGCCGCGCTCTCGCCCCCCACCCTCCGCGCCCTCGACGCGATCCAGGAGGTCTACCGCGAGGCCCTCCTCCTCGTGGACATCCAGGAGATGACCTACAAGGACGCCGCCGAGAAGCTCGGTGTGCCCGTCGGCACCGTCATGAGCCGCCTCCATCGCGGCCGACGCCTGCTCGCCAAAGCCCTCGAAGCCGATCGGGAGGGTTCTCTTGTGCAGTGCAACATCATGGGGTAATCGCTCTCCCGGGAGCGCGCGCTACCTGGCGCCCGAGCCTCCCGGAGGAAACGATGACCCTGCCCGTTCCCGTGTACATCGTCGGCGCTGCTCGCACGCCCATCGGTGCCTTCCTCGGCGCCCTCTCCTCACTCGCCGCCCCGCGCCTCGGCGCCGCCGCCATCGAGGCCGCGCTCGCGCGCTCGAAGGTCCCGGCCGACCGCGTTGGTGAGGTCTTCATGGGCAACGTCCTCAGCGCCGGCGTCGGCCAGGCCCCCGCGCGCCAGGCCGCCATCTACGCGAACATCCCCAAGAACGTGCCGGCCACGACCGTCGGCAAGGTCTGCGGCTCGGGCATGCAGGCCGTGATCCTCGGCGCCAAGAGCATCGCGCTCGGCGACGCCGACGTCGTGGTCGCGGGCGGCATGGAGTCGATGTCGAACGTGCCCTACTACCTCACGCAGGCCCGCAACGGCTACCGCATGGGCGACAACAAGATCGTCGACGGCATGATCCACGACGGCCTGTGGGACCCCTACGGCAACTTCCACATGGGCAACGCCGGCGAGACGTGCGCGAAGAAGTTCGCGTTCTCCCGCGAGGCCCAGGACGAGTTCGCCAAGGAGAGCTTCCGCCGCGCCATCGCCGCGCAGAAGGAAGGTTTCTTCGACGCGGAGATCGTCCCGGTCAACGTGCCCCAGAAGAAGGGGGACGCCGTCGCCGTGAAGCTCGACGAGGGTCCGCCGAACGCCCGGCCCGACAAGATCGGCACGCTCAAGCCCGCCTTCCAGAAGGACGGCACCATCACCGCGGCCAACGCGTCCTCGATCAACGACGGCGCCTCCGCGCTCGTCCTCGCCAGCGAGAAGGCCGTCAAGGAGATGGGCCTCGAGCCGCTCGCGCGGATGGTCGGCTACGGCGGCGCTGCGCAGGAGCCCGAGTGGTTCACCACGGCGCCCGCGGCGGCCATCGAGAACACGCTCCGAAGGGTCTCGCTCACCAAGGACCAGATCGACATCTGGGAGATCAACGAGGCGTTCGCCGTCGTCACGATGGCCGTGAACCAGCTCGTCGGCATCGACAACACGCGGGTCAACGTGCGTGGAGGCGCCGTCGCGCTCGGCCACCCCATCGGCGCGACGGGCGCGCGCCTGCTCACGACGATGCTTTACGCCATGAAGGACCGCGGCGACAAACGTGGCCTCGCGACGTTGTGTATCGGCGGCGGGGAAGCGCTCGCCGTCGTCCTCGAGCGGTAACATGGCCCGACCGCGGCGTGTGGCGCGCGGGGTGGAGTTATTCCCCGCGCGTACCCCCACCTTGCCTCCCGCCACCCACACGAACAGTTATGCCGTGGGGGAGCGGGAGGTCCTGCTCGTCGAGCCCGCGACCCCGTACGACGACGAGCGTCGCGACTGGCTCGCGTGGGCCCGCGCCTTCGCGGGGCAGGGGCGCCGCGTGATCGGCGTCGTGCTCACGCATCATCACGAGGATCATGCGGGCGGCGCCTCGTTTTTCGCGGACGCGCTCGGCGTGCCTCTCCTCGCACACCCGGCGACCGCGGCGCGTTTGCCCGGGGTCCACGTCGAGCGAAACCTCGAAGACGGCGACCTCCTCGCGCTCGACGGTCCCTCGGCGATGCTTCTGCGCGTGCTCCACACCCCGGGCCACGCGCCGGGGCATGTTTGCCTCTTCGATGAAGAGACCGGCACGGCGATCGTCGGCGACATGGTCGCGAGCGAGGGCACGATCCTCATCGAGCCCGTCGACGGCGACATGATCGCGTATCTCGCAGAGCTCGATCGCCTCGCAAACTTGTCCGCGCTCGTCGCGCTCCCGGCCCACGGCGAGCCGATCGACGATCCCACCACGCTCTTTCGCCGCTACATCACGCACCGCCTCGCGCGGGAGGCCAAGGTCGTCGCCGCGCTCGCGCCTGCGCCTCCCGAGGGCACGAGCCTCGACGCCCTCGTCCCGGTCGCTTACGCCGACACCCCGCCTTTGCTCTGGCCCCTCGCGCGGATGAGCCTCGAGGCGCACCTCGTCAAGCTGGTGCGAGACGGGCGCGCCACGCGGAC
>JANMGF010000191.1:0-1580 GCA_031374535.1 Polyangium sp. (in: bacteria) | reverse complement strand
GCCCCGCGTGCTCCCGTCCTGCGCGTCAGGGTGCGGCCCCGAGCGCGGCTTTCGTCTCCGTTTGGACCACCAGCTGCTGGCCCGCCTTCTGACCCGGTGCATTCAGGATCGACTGCATCCCGATCCCGATTTGCCCCCGCTCGGGCATGAATCGACTGCCCCCTACCTCGATCTCCCCCTTGCCCTGCGCCTCGTAGCGCTCGAGGGACACCGGCATGTCTTTCGGCAAGCCCGGCAGCCCGAGCGTCGTGTTTGCCGCGTATTGCCGGACCTCGAGCGAAAGCGTCGCGCGTTTGCCGTCGAGCTTTTCCACCTTCGCCACGCGGTACCGCACGACATCCACGCCCGACGAACGCGCGCGATCCGTCACCATCCAGTACGCGCCGACGCCAACCGGTTTCTCGGGCAGCGGAACGGTCGCGGCAAGCACTGCATCGACGAGCGAGCCCATCACGAGCTCGATCCCCGGCGTCGCGTCCTTCGGGTACTGGATCGCGAGATCCGACGCGATCCCCGACGGCCCCAGCCGATACCGGATCACGCTGTCCTTCAGGTTCTCGAGCTCCTTCGGGACATCCCCGCGGATCGCCCGGACCGACGCGAGCTTCACCACCACGGGTTGCCCGGACGGCGCCGCGACGGCTTCGCTCGCCTTGTCGGTCTTGTTTTTCTCGTCCTTCGGCTTTTCGGCCTTGAAAGCGAGCTCGACGATGAGCGGCGCGAGCCCTTGCTGCGACGCGCGCACCTGGAGCAGGAGCGTGGTCTTGCGCTCGTCCCCCGCGGAAAACGCGTACGAGAGGGGGACCTTGGGTTCGCCTCCGTCGCCGAAGATCTCGATCTTGGGCGGGGCCGTGGGGGCGTGGGCGGCGTCGGCTGCGGCGGGCTCGAAGATGCCGGACTCGGGTGGTCCAGCGCCTCGGTCCTTCGCGCCGGCATCCGTCACGGGGGGCGCCTGGGCCGCGGCGGCGAGGGCCTCGCCGAGCTTGCCACCGACCACCGGCCCGGCCGAGCCGTCGGTGCCCGCATCTGCGACGGGCGCGGCGGGCTTCTTCTCGTCCTCACAACCGACCGTGGAAACAACGAGGGCCAGCGCGATCACGCTCGCGCATCGGGCCCGTAAAGCGCCTGGAGCCATGGCGCACGATGTATCTCGTTTTCGGGAGGGTGTCAGGTCCGACCAGGCCGGACCACGGGAGATCCGCGATGGAACCTGACCCGGGCGGAGCTCGTGGGCACGTACGCAAGGACGTCGTAAGCGGCCGCGCGTTTTACTTCCGCTCGGCCGCGATGCGCTGGATGTCCTTCAGCAGCTCGAGCGGCCGGAACGGTTTGGCGAAAAACATGGTCGCCCCGGCGTTCCGCACGCGCTCGCGTGACTCGGGATCGTCCATCGCGCTGATCACGAAGATCGGCAGCTCCTTCGTCGACTCGTTGGCGCGCAGGCGTGCGCAGACCTCGAAGCCGTCGAGCGCGCCGGGGAGCATGAGATCGAGCAGCAGGATGTCGAACGGCTCGGTCGAGGCGAGCTCCACGGCCTTGGCGCCCGTGGCAACACCGACCACCTCGTGACCGCTCGAACC
>JANMGF010000187.1:0-9329 GCA_031374535.1 Polyangium sp. (in: bacteria) | reverse complement strand
GCGCACAAGCCGGGGATGGCCAGGGCGCTGAATCAGTTCATGGCGAGCTTGTGCCAGGACGAACCGCGGATCGTGGGGCTCGCGACGGTGCTGCCCGGGGAGCCGGGGGCGCGGGAGATCCTGGAGGAGGCGTTCGTGATGGGGCTCCAGGGGGTGAAGCTGCATTGTCACGTGCAGTGTTTCGCGCCGGACGAGGAGACGCTCCACGACGTGTACGAGGCGTGCGTCCGGGCAAACAAGCCGCTCGTGGTGCATGCAGGCAGGGAGCCGAAGAGCCCGGCGTACAAGTGTGATCCGCACGAGCTTTGCTCGGCCGAGCGGATTGGAAGGGTTCTCGAGGAGTATCCAGGATTGAAGCTTTGCGTGCCGCACCTCGGGGCCGACGAGTTCGACGCGTACGAGCGGCTCCTCGAACGGCACGAGAACCTGTGGCTCGATACGACGATGACGATGGCCGAGTTTTTCACGGGCACGCCACCCGTGCGGCTCTTGCATTGCAGGCCGGAGCGGGTGCTTTACGGGTCGGATTTTCCGAACGTGCCGTATGCGTGGGATCGGGAGATCAAGCGGCTCGTGGCGCTCGGGATGGGGGAGGAAAAGCTCGCGGCGCTGATCGGTGGGAATGCAACGCGGCTTTATGGATCAAAATAAACCCGGCACGAGGGCCTTCCGCTCGGCAGGGTAATCGGGGAATTTTTCGCGATACCAGCGGTGGTGCGACCGCGCGCGTGGAAGCAGGTTCGCGATCGTCCAGAGCGCGAAGACGAGGCCGGGCAGCGAATACGTGCAGATCGCGAAGCCGATCCATTCGATGATCTCGCCCAGGTAATTGGGGCAGCTCACCCAGCGATAGAAGCCGCCGCGGGGGATCTTGTAGCCGGTCTCCCCGGGCTTGCGCAGGTGGAGGAGGATCCAGTCGGCCTGCTGGTTGATCGCGAATCCAGCGAGGAAGACCGCGGCGCCGATCCAGAAACGAGGATCGGAGAGCCAGGCTGCGCCGTAACGGCCCTCGCCGGCGAATCCGAAGAGCCAACGGCCATTGAGATAACCGTTGATCGAGGTGAACGTGAACGCCGCGGCAGCGATGGCGATGGGCATTCGCTTGGGGCCGCTCTTGATGCGGAACGGGAAGATGAACGCGCGGTGGACGTAGTGGAGCTGCCAGAGGAAAAGGAACGCGAGCGAGGCCGGATCCGTGGGGCGGCCGCCGAAAAACCAGCAGAAGAAAAAGACGAGGACGGACGGCGACTCCATGAGGAGCCAGCCGAGGCGATTGTCGATCGTGGGCCCCCAGGACCGGGCTTCATGGCGGCCATAAGGCGCGGTGATGAAGAAGAGGGCCGGGAAGGTCAGGGCGGCGACGACGACGAATCCCCAGAGGAGGAACCGATAAAACGTGGGCTCGTCCATGAATCAGCGGTCCAGCATGCCGGTCTGGCGAAACCACGCATAGGTGTCCTCGAGGGTCTCCTTCGTCGGGCGGGGCGAAAAACCAAGCTCGGCGCGGGCCTTGTCATGGCTCGCATAGCGGTGGATCCGTAATGCGTGCAAGGAGACGCTGTTGAAGAGCGGGTCGGTGCGAAGGAGCTTTGCAATGCCCGCAGCGACAGGAGCGACCGCGCGCGCGAGCCACATGGGCGTGGTGAGAAAAGGAGGGCGGCGGCCCGTGACCTGGGCGGCAACGTTCGCGAGCTGAGGAACGCTGAGCCAGTGGCCGGAGAGGAGGTAGTTCTCCCCACGGCGCGCGCGGGTGTCGGCGGCGAGGGCCGCTGCCACGATGTCACGGACGTCGACCCACGAGAATCCACCGTCGACGAGGCCCGGCATGCGGCCCCGGGCCAGCGAGAGAAGGACACGGCCCATCCGCGAGGGCATGTAATCGTGCGGGCCAAGGACGGCAGCAGGATGGAGGACGACAGCGTCGAGGCCCTTGTCGACCGCAGAAAGCACGACGCGCTGGCCAGCGGCCTTGGAGCGGTCGTACGGAGGCTGGCGAGGATCGTCTATGAGGGGTCGCTTCTCGTCGAGCACCTCGGCCGCAGGTTCGGTGGAAAAGGCGTGGATCGAGCTGAAATGGACGAGTCGGCGGACGCCGTGGCGCAAGCAAGCATCGGTGATGTTGCGGACGCCGTCGACGTTGATCGGCTCGACCTCGGGGTCGACAGGCTCGAGCGATATCTTGGCAGCGCAGTGGTAGACGAGCTCAGCGCCGCGGACGAGACGATCCAGAGCATCGGGATCCCGGACGTCGCCAGGGACACGCTCGCAATCGACGCCCTTCAGCGCGTGCTCCGCATGCCGAATGAGCACGCGCACGCGATCGCCACGCTCGACGAGCGCACGCGTGAGGTTCGCGCCCACATGCCCCGTGGCCCCGGTCATGACGACGTTCATGGATGATGGGTCCTCCGTGCGCCCGGCAATATACCGGGCTCGGATCACGCGCCATCCTGATTTTTCGTCGCCCCAGGGCCGACAGAGGCGAGGAGCGGGATTCCGCTAGAGGATGCCCGGGAATTCGGTGTTGACGTCCTCGATGAGGTCCGCCCGGCCGATGCGTTGCCACGCGTCGCGCGAGGAGAAGAGGTGGCTCTTGAAGATCTCCGGGTCCGCGGCGACCTGGGCCAGACGGTAATGCGTCCAGCCAATCGAATAATCGTCCTTCAGGGTCGTGAAGAGGCCGAGCGCAGTCTCGTAATGCGTACGCGCGGAGTCGTGCTCGAACTGGGTGAGGGCGATGTCGCCGAGGCTCTGGATGCAGTTGGCCTCGCCCATCTTCTCGCCAAACTCGCGGAGCAGCGGGAGGGCCGCGAGGTAGTAAGCCTGCGCGTCCTCGATCTCCGTGCACGCGAGCGCGACGTCGCCGAGGGTGGACAGGCAGGTGGCCTCGGCGAGCTTGTCGCCGACCTCCTTCAAGATGGGGAGCGCCTTCTGGTAATGCGACTCGGCCGCGGCGTGCTCACCATGGGCAAACGCGATGTCGCCGAGGTTTTGCAGGCACTGGGCCATCGAGAGGCGATCGCCGAGCTCCTCGAGGAGAGGGCCGACCTCCTGGTAGAGGGCGCGCGCCTCCTCGTACTGCGTGCGCTGGAAGGCGATGTCGGCGATGCCCTTCATGCAGAGCGCGCTCGCCATCTTGTCGCCGAGCTCGTTGAAGATCGGCAGGGCCTCCTTGTAACGAGCGCGGGCGTCGTCGAAGTCTTCGCGCATGCAGGCGAGCTCGGCGAGGTTGCGCAGGCAGTTGGCCTCGCCGAGTTTGTCGCCGATGTGCCGGTAGAAAGGCGTGGCGTCGGTGTACCGAAGCTTGGCGTCGTCGTACTCGTCACGCTCGAGGGCGATGTCGCCGAGGCGCATGAGGCAAGCCGCGATGCTGAGGCCGGCGCGGGCCTGGTGAAAGAGGGGGAGCGCGTCGAGGTAACGGGCGCGCGCCTCGTCGATCTCGCCACGCGCGATCGCGATGTCACCAAGGGCCTGCGTGCAGTCGGCCTCGCCGAGCTTGTCGCCGCCCTCGCGCGCCGCATCACGAGCACGTTCGACGACGCGCGGCGTGCAGTGGCCCGAAGAGCCGATGAAGGTGGCGAGCGCGACGGAGGCGTCGACGCAAGCGATGCGATGCGGGCCGTCGAAGCCACGAAGGATCATCGCCTCGATGTTGTCGCTGTCGAGGGCGAGGCGCGCGGCGGACTCGTCGCCGGTCGGCCAGCCGACGTTGGGGCCGTTGGAGAGCGCGAGGCCCGTGTAGCGTTGCGTGGCGCGCGCAGACTCCTCGGGGCCAGGCTGCTGGGACGAGACGATGTCGCGTACGGCGCGGCGCAAACGAAACCGTCCCGAAGCATCCTGGGCAAGGCCAAGAGCGACGAGAGCCGCACCCGCGTCAGCCGTGCCGGAGATCGCGAAGGACGCGAGGTCGTCGGAACGAACGCCGTTCGGGAGCACGGCGAAGAGCGGGACGAGGCGGCGCGCTTCATCGGAGATGCGGCCACTCGCGAGGGCAAGCGCGACGGCGATCTCGATGGCGCTCGCCTCCTCGGGGCCGTCGGGGCGCATGAGCAGCTCGTTCTGCTTCTGGTGCCAGGTACGAACCGCGAGGTCGAGAGGTCCGTCGCCCGCGGCACGCGCGAGCAAGGAGAGGGCGAGCGGATTGCCAGCCGCCTCGGTCGACGCAAAACCGAGGCTCGGGTCGGAGCGACGCGCCTCGCCGGCGACAGCGCAGAAAGCATCACGCGCAGTGGCCTCGTCGAGAGGTCCGACGGAAGCGACGTGGAAGCCGTCGGGTGCGTCGGCGCCGGGCCGCGCGGTGGCGACGATGGAGACACCAGGGATGGCCGCGAGCTTGTGGAGGAGGTCGCGCAGGTTGCCTGGATCCTTGGCGAGGGGCGCGTCGAGGTCGTCGAGGACGAGCAGGGCCGGGGCGCGTCCGAGTGCGTCCACGACACGCTGATCGAGGGGCGCCTCGGGGACGACGCCGAGGGCACGGCTGATCTCGACGACGGCCGCCTCGGTGCCGGAGGACGTGTCGAGCGCTGCGACGTACCTGCGTCCGCCGAAGCGCTTCACGGACGCGGGCGCGTGGAGCACGGCGAGCGCGACGGTCGTCTTGCCGATGCCTGCGCCGCCGAGAAGGAGCACCGGCTCGGGGACGTCCCGATGCACGCGTCGAGCGACGTCGGCGAGGAGCGCGTCTCGACCCGCGCAAGGTCCTGCGTCGGACACCGGCGCTCCAGCGACCCGTTTGTCCTCGGCGAGCAGGTGCTCGTTTCGAGCGACGGCGACCGGACGCGCGCTGGAGATCTTCTCGAGCAAAACCTTCGGATCAGCGTTTTCCACGAGGAGCGCGAGCTTGGCACTGCGATCGGCGCCGCGCGCGACGCGTCGGGCGATGTTCCCGAAGTTCTGTGCGACGAACGCGTCCACGTCTGCGTCTAGAGGCAGGACTTCCGCGAGCAGCCGGTTCAGACCGGCCTTCGTAAGGACCATACCCGCCAGTTTCACCCCGAGACGCATGTGGGGACAAGATCGCTTGCGTTCTGGTCGGGTTCTCAGGGTCGATGGGAGGGCCGGCGTGCCGAGGGATCACGCATCCCTCGCCGCGGGCGCGCCCAAGGTCCCGGTCGCTCGGCCTCCTTCGAGCGGCACGTAGTCCCCGACACAACGACTGCGCATGACGGAGCCACATGTGCGCCGGAGAGGCCATCCGAACGAGCCAGATCGGCCCGGTCGTTCGTCGGTTCCGTGCACGAGTCGCGCACTTCCACTCGACAAGAAACGAGCGGGTGTCACACTCTCACTCGTCGCGCGCGTGCCGGTCCGCCCCCCCCAACCGGTGCGCTGCGCGACTTTTTTATTTTGTGCCTGACGGCTGTCCGCGTGGGCGCGCATCCTGACTTCCCATCGGGACCGCACCCTGGTAACGGCACGCCATGACGGACACCGACCTCGTCCTCGTCGAGCGCACCGGCGCGATCGCGACGCTCACGATCAACCGGCCCGACAAGCTGAATGCGCTGAACGCGCGTGTCGTGGCGGAGCTGTCGCGGGCGTTCGAGGCGCTCGCGGGCTCGCTCGAGAGGGGTGAGGCGGTGCGCGCGGCGATCCTGACGGGCGCAGGCAAGGCGTTCGTGGCGGGCGCGGACATCGCGGAGATGGCGGCGATGACGCCCGTGGAGGCGAAGCGATTCGCGGATGCGGGGCAGCGGCTCTGTCATCGGATCGAGGCGCTGCCGTTCCCGGTGATCGCGGCGGTGAACGGCTTCGCGCTCGGCGGGGGCTGCGAGCTCGCGCTCGCTTGCGACTTCATCTACGCGGCGGAGGGCGCGAAGCTCGGGCAGCCGGAGGTGAACCTCGGCGTGATCCCCGGCTTCGGCGGGACGCAGCGGCTGATGCGACGGGTGGGCAGCGCGCGGGCGCGGGAGCTCGTGTACACGGGCGACATGGTGAACGCGGAGCAAGCGCTCGCGATGGGGCTCGTGAACGCGGTGTTCCCGGCGGCGGAGCTCGTCCTGCGGGCGCGGGATGCGGCGCTGAAGATCGCGTCGCGAGGGCCGCTCGCGGTGGCCTCGGCCAAACGCGTGATGCTGCATGGCGAAGGGGTCGACCTCGCGTCGGCGTGCGAGCTCGAGGCGCAGGCGTTCGCGGGTCTGTTCGGGTCGGAGGATCAGCGGGACGGGATGAAGGCGTTCCTGGAGAAGGCGAAGCCGTCGTTCCAGGGGCGGTGAGCCTCTAGCGGGTGAGGCTGCTTTTCGTCTTCTGGCCCTTGTCGTCGTACACGTAGAAGCCGCGGCCGGTCTTCTTGCCGAGCCAGCCGGCGGCGACGAGGTTCCGGAGGAGCGCGGCGGGGCGGTACTTGTCTTCGCCGAGGTCCTTGTGGAGCACCTCCGCGATGGCGAGGACCGTGTCGAGGCCGATGAGGTCGGCGAGCTCGAGCGGGCCCATCGGGTGGTTCAGGCCGAGGCGCGCGCCGGTGTCGATGTCCTCGGGCGTGCCGACGCCCTCCTGCAAGGTGAAACAGGCCTCGTTGAGGAAGGGGATCAACATGCGGTTGACGAGGAAGCCGGGTCGATCCTCGGAGGTGATCACGGTCTTGCCGAGGCGCACGGCGAGCGTGTGCACGAGCTCGTAGGTCTCGGGCGAGGTCTGCACGCCACGAACGATCTCGACGAGCTTCATGAGCGGGACGGGGTTCATGAAGTGCATGCCGATGACGCGCTCGGGCCGCGACGTGGCGGCGGCGAGGCGCGTGATCGAGATCGAGGACGTGTTCGAGGCGAGGATCGCGCCGGGCGCGAGCGCAGCGTCGGCCTTGCGGAAGAGGTCGATCTTGAGGTCGACGTTCTCGGTCGCAGCCTCGACGGCGAGCTCGACGGAAGCGAAGGCGGACATGTTGCCGGCAGGGACGATGCGATCGAGCAATGCCCGATGATCGTCCGCCGACATCTTGCCCTTCTCTACTTGCTTTCCGAGGATACGGTCGATCTGCGACTTGCCCTTGTCCGCGATCTCCAGGGAGGCGTCGCAGAGGACGACCTCGATCCCGGCCGCGGCAGCGACCTGCGCGATGCCACGGCCCATCTGGCCGGCGCCGACGACACCAATCCGTTTCACGGAGGAAGCGTTCATGGTCGGCTTGATAGCCCAAGGGAGAGCCGCGTGGAACGGGCGAGGGCACGCGAGCGGGAGCGCGGACTTTTCTGGCGGGTTTGCCGCGCCACAGGAGGGCGGACGGACGGGAATGGAAACGCCGCCTTGAAACACCGGTCGAATGCAGCGTAGAGTCGGCTCGCGTCAAATAAATCCGAGGATCCTTCTCTCGACGACGCATGACGGGAGAAGGGCGAGCTGTCTGGTCAATGGATCCCCCGCGCGGCACGAAGAGGTGCGGCGTGTGGGTGACCGGCTGATCGTGTCGTTGAGCTTCGCCGACCGGGGTAACGATGAGCGTTGAGAAAATTCGCGTGGCCCTCGGGGTCCTGCAGTCCGATCCCGAGAACGAGGCGGCCTGGAACGATCTCGCGGAGGCAGTGACGGCCCCCGACACGTCGATCGACGACGTGGAGCGTCTCCTGGGCATGGCGCGGGCCAGGCAAGAGGGGCGCAAAGAATGGGGAGCGGTCGCCAAGCTCCTCGAGCTGGAGATCTCGTTCGCCTCCGGGACGCCCGTCGAGCCGCCGATGCAGGCAGAGCTGGCGCGCATCTACAACGAGGAGCTCGTCGACGCCGACAAGGCGCGAGCGGCGTACCAGCGCCTGCTCGAGCTGCGGCCCGAGGACGAGGCCGCGGCAGAGGCGCTGGAGAGCGACACGACGAAGCGCGAGCGGTGGAGCGAGATCGTCGACCGCTACGTGGCCGAGTCGGAGAACGCCGACGACCCCGCCTTCAAGAGCTCGCTGCTCGCGAGCGCGGCGGACGTGGCGATCCGGTACGGCCTCGCCGAGGCGCGTGATCGGATCGACGACCTGCTCGGACTTTCGCTCGCGCTCGACCCGAAGAACCACCGCGCGACGCGCCTGCTCGAGCGCGCGAGCCAGCGCGTGGGCGACTGGGACAGCGTGACGCGGGCGCTCTCGATCACGCTCCGCGAGGGCGGCTCGAAGGACGAGCGCATCGCGGCGGGGCTCAAGCTCGGTCGCGTCGCCTCGGAGAAACAAGCCGACAAGGCTCGCGCCCGCGATGCGTACGCGCAGGTGCTCGACCTCCAGCCCGGCCAGCCCGACGCGCTCTCGTTCCTCGCCGAGTACTTCACGACGAACGAGCAATGGGACGAGCTCGTCGCGCTCTACGAAGATCAGCTGAAGGGCGGCGGCGTGAAGCCGGGCGAAGAGCTCGGCGTGCTCGTGCAGATCGCCATGGTGCACTGGCGGATGCGTGGGCAGCCGCAGGCGGCGGAGGGTTATTTCGATCGCGTACGTCGCGCCGATCCCACGCACGCAGGCATGTTGTCGTTCTTCCGCGAGCATCTGCTCGCCAAGGGCGACAAGGCGCGGCTCTACGCGATCCTCACGGACGCTCAGCGCGCGCTCGCCGACGGGGCCGACAAGCGCGCCATCGCCTCCGAGCTCGCGAAGCTCGCCGAGTCGACCGAGAACGCGCACAAGGCGATCGATCAGTACAAGAACATCCTGCGCACCGATCCGGACAACCGCGATGCGCGCGATGCGCTGAAGCGGCTGTACATGCAGACGGATGGCTACAACGCCCTCGTCGAGCTCTACCGTCAGGAGCTCGAGCGCACGCCGGCGACCGAGGCAGGAGCGCGGATTCAGATCCTGCGCGACATCGCCACGGTGTATCGCGACCGCGCGAAGAACGACGCGGCGCTCGTCACGGTGCTCACCCAGATCGTCCAGATCGACGAGCGGGACCTCGACGCGGTGCGTGAGCTGACGCGGGTCTACGAGACGCTCGGGCGCTGGCGCGACTTGCTCGCGTACCAGCAGAAGCTCGCCGAGCTGTCCACGAGTGACGTGGAGAAGGCGAACCTCTACCGCTCGGTCGCGCGTCGCTGGATCGATCAGTTCTCGAACGTCCAGAACGCGGTCGGCGCCTACGAGTCGCTCCTCGCGGTAGAGCCCGGGGACGAAGAGGCGCAGTCGCGGCTGAAGGAGCTTTACCTCAAGCGGCGTTCGTGGCCGCAGCTCTACGCGCTCTACGAGGCGCAGCTGCCGAGGACCGAAGACGCGGCGCGCGTCGAGCTGCTCGGCGAGATGGCGAAGCTCGCAGCCGAGCGCCTCGATCGCGGCGCGGACGCCATCGCGCTCTACCAGGAGATCCTCGAGCTCGTAGATTAGGAGTCCGGCGTGCTCGACGCTCTGGCGAAGCAGGCGGAGCGCCAC
>JANMGF010000186.1:0-1879 GCA_031374535.1 Polyangium sp. (in: bacteria) | reverse complement strand
CCCTCGAGGACGGTGAGCCCAGCCCCGGTATCATCACCCGTCAAATAGCCGTAAAGCGCTGCATTCTCTTCCGGACGAACGAACGCATCTGCCTCGTTCGTGATGATGTCGAGGTCCGTTCCGAGCCCTTCCATGAAGATGCACGGGGCCACCTCCGGCCGGGTATACGGTGCAACGCCGGTGACCTGGGCGAACGCCGCGAGTGACTCGGGCGCGACGTACCCGTAGGCAACGGACTCTGCCCCCGAGGGGGCGCCGGGAGCGACCTCGCCGGACAGGTTTTGGAAGAACACCGTCGCCCAGAAATCGGCCGGCACGCTCATGTGCGGGCCCAGCTCCGGGGTCGAGATGCCGAAGATGGCCGCGAACCCGGCTGCGACCCCGCTGTCCGACGCGCCCCACGGAACCGCGGCGGGCATCGACGGCGCGAGCATGATCGCGTGATCGACATGCATCGCGTCCCGCAGGGTCGTGCCTTGCTCGATCAGCGCTTGCTGGGTCATCTGGATGAGCACGCCCCCCATGCTATGCCCCATCATCGTCGCGGCGCGCAGATTGTGGCTGGTACGTAGCCGTTTCGTGGTCTCGAGGATCGCCGTCACGTAGTCGTCCGCCGTGAGTTCGCCGTAGAGGGCCCCCCTCGGCACGGGGCTCGCGCCGTGCCCCGGAAGGTCGATCGCGATGATACGACACACGGGACGCCCCGGCGGTTTGGCGTCGAACATGGCCTGCGCGAGCGGCTTCCACGTTGCAGCCGTATGCGTGACGCCGTGAATCGCGAAGATGGTGCCCTCCCTGGATCGACAGGGCGCAGCTTCATTCGTGTACACCTGGAGATGCACGTCGGTGTCCACGCCGGGGCGCAGCGGGACGCCGTCGATCACGATGCTGGATTCGACGAGCGGAGCGGCGGACGCCTCGTCCGCGGCGGAAAAACAAACGAGGGTGGCAGCGATCATCGAGACGGACAGAGCACGCTTCATGATGGTTCGACCTCTCTATGCCGGGAATGCAGCTGGCTTGTCTGCCCCTCAGCATTTCGCGTGCCACGTGGGGTCGTCGCGTCGTCGCGTCGGAAACGCCGATTTGAAGCGATCCGGCTGCCGGTCGCGTCTCCTGGAGAGGACTCCGGCGCGGACCGGGTCCGCTGGAGCGGGCACGCTCCAGACGTTCGAGCTCGCGCGCGAATGGCTCGGGGTAAACCGATGAGGAGCTGCGCCTGCCCCGGTCGCGACCATCGGCGGGGCCGCGCCAATTACCTCACCAGGCGTTTTCTCGGGCTGCTCCGCGCTTCGATGAAGAAAGCGTCGCTCGACGCGCTGTCGGATTTCCTCGGCCCAGGCACGGCGTCCAGGTTGCGCGCAACGTTGGAAGCGCAGACGCGTGCGACAATAGCTCCTCGGCGTCCTTCCGACGCGCCATCCACGTGATTCCCGTCACACGTAGGCACTCGCGGAGAGCCTTACGGGGGGGTTGGCATTGGCATGTCCGCTGGAGCGGACTCGGTCCGCGGCGAAGTCCGCTACAGGAGACGGGGCCGACAGGGGGGGCGCGGCGAGCTCGCTCCGGCGGCGCGAAATGGCTATCCGGGGTCGTGGCACGCGGAATGATGAGCAGCGGCCCCCAGCCGCATTCACCGCCGAAAGAGGACCATGACGAACCGAGCCCTGCCAGCCGCCATTGACTGAGCTGTTCCACCACGCAGAGCCCGCCGAGGCGCGCGTTTCATGGATGGACCCTCTCGGCGCCGACGCGACCATGGCGCGTCTGCCAATGATGAACGAGAAGCTGGATTGCGCGGCAATCGCCAAGGCGATCGAACGGCTCCTGCCGCCCCCGGTGATCGTCGAACGATTCGCGCTCGAGGAGTCGCTCACGG
>JANMGF010000172.1:0-1695 GCA_031374535.1 Polyangium sp. (in: bacteria) | reverse complement strand
GCGCGGACGATGCGTCGTCGATCGTCGAGCGAAAGAGAGCGCCACCCTTCGAGCGGAAGGTGGAGCCCCGCATGATCGAGCGCGCGGCGCGCGGCGAGGGGGACGAGCTCGAGGGCGGGGCCGATCTCTTCGGCTTCGAATGAAAAAACGTTTTCCACGGCGGACCGATCCTACCCGCCGATCGCGCGCATGGACACGCTCGCGGCGGTCTCCTCGGTGCAGCCCTTCCAGATCGTGCCGTCGGGCTTCATCGACCAGGCGCGATCGATGCTCTCGACGATCGCCGCCGCGTCGCCCGTCCGTGCCGCCATCGATGCGTCCACGCCGTCATCCGTCGCGAGGCAAGGACGCAAGACGCCGGTCGACGAGACACGCAGGCGATCGCAGGTCTCGCAGAACGTGTCGCTCGTGCCCGTGATGAACCCGACGCGCAGCGAGGGATCGTGGCGGGCACGGACGTACTTCGCGGGGCCGAGTCCCGGATCGGTGACGGCCTCCTCGGCGAGGAGGTGCGGGGCGAGCGCGCGGCGCATCGCGGCCGCGGTGACGAGGTGATCCCCGACGAGCTTGGCCCCCTCGGCGATCGGCATGATCTCGAGGAAACGCGGCAAGAGGCCCTTGGCCCACGCCCAGAGCAGGATGCGCTCGAGCTCGTCGTCGTTCACGCCGCGCAGCACGACCGTGTTGAGCTTGATGGGCTGAAACCCCGCCTCGATGGCGGCGTCGATGCCAGCCAGGACGGCGTCGAGATCCCCGCCACGCGTGACGTCGCGAAATCGAACGGGGTCGAGCGTGTCGATCGAGACGTTGATGCGATGCAGGCCCGCGTCGCGCAGAGGCCGAGCGAGCCGCGCGAGCTGCGAGGCGTTCGTCGTGAGCGCGAGATCCTCGAAGCCGAGCGAGGCGAGGTGCGCGACAATCGAGACGATCTCCGGGTGGACGAGAGGCTCGCCCCCCGTGAGCCGCACGCGACGCACGCCCGCGCGACGCAGCGCCTCGAACATGGTCTTCCACGCAGGCGTCATCAGGCGCCCGTCCGCGTAGCCGTCGCTCCGCGAGGGGCGGCAGTACGTGCAGGCGAAGTCGCAGCGGTCGGTCACCGAGACACGCACGCTGCGCGGCGGAGGGCCAGGCCGAGAGCGCGTCGGCACGAGGGCGCGCGCGCCGAGCAGAGGCAAGGATCGCCGCTTCTCGACGGTCGGATCGTTGATCTGCGCCATCGCGCCTACCCTCCCGCGACGGGCGGGATGAGCGCAACCTCGTCGCCCGATCGCACCTCTTCTTCGGGCCGCGCATACGCGCCATTCACCGCGACACGGATCGAGCGCCGGTACGGGACGAGCTCGGGATATCGGCTGCAAACGTGGTGAAGTAGCTCCTCCGCGGTGCACGGGGCGTCGAGGGGGAACACGAGCTCGGAAGCCCCCAGCACGTCGCGCGCACCGGCGAACGCGAGCAACCTCACCGTGTTGGACATGTTCCGTAACGTAGCATCGTTCGATTGGTGTTGACAGATCCGGAGCGCCATCGAGGCGACTCGGTGGCTGTGCCGGGCGGCCAGGGGCGCGATATAGTCGGCGGTCCGATGAGCGAGCAGGAGCACACCTGGTTCGAAAGAGCCTGATGACCCCGAAGACGCCCCGTGCGGGCGTCACGCAAGAAGAAGGAACCGATGCTGATCGAGTTGATGGCCGC
>JANMGF010000168.1:0-5352 GCA_031374535.1 Polyangium sp. (in: bacteria) | reverse complement strand
GGCTCCGGCAGAACTGTAGGACAACGCAACAGAATCGGCTCCGGCGACACCGGTCAACACTGGCGTGGATGCGTTCTGAAATCCACCTGTGCCGAGTTGCCCTACGATATTCAGCCCCCAACAATATAGGCCGATCGGATTGCGAGCACACGAAAACTCGCCCCCGCACTGAACTTCCAGAACGCCAGCCAAACCCGACACATTGACAGGAGTAGAACTGTCTGTCGTCGAGCCGTTCCCGAGTTGTCCCTGGAAATTACGCCCCCAGCACTGGACGCCTCCATCCTTCTTAAGAGCGCACGAGTGGTTGGAGCCTGCGCAAACCTGCGCGTACCCGGTGCCGACCTGAACAGGCGTAGGCTGATATCCACTTTGCCCGATGCCAACCTGCCCGTAAAGATTCGAACCCCAGCAGCGCAGACTGCCGATGACATCCACCATGCAGGTATGGCTATCGCCCACAGAAATTTGAGCAATGCCCGAGACTCCTGCGAGGGGCATCGGATTCGTATTTCCATCCCCCCAGCAGGATACGCTACCGTTCGTCAAAACCGCGCATGTCCGTGCGAGGTAACCGGCTCCGGAAGTTCCGCCTCCGTCCACCTGTTTTGCGGTCCCCGGGGCTGGCAAGTTAACTTTTTTGGGAACCATCTGGGACTGCAGGTTCCCGATACCTAATTCCCCCTTCTCATTCCTCCCCCAACAATAAACCTCCCCATCCTTCAGCACGGCGCAGTGATGGTAATACCCCCCCGCCACACTGACCGGATCATTACAACTCCCCGCCTTGCAAAACGCCGCACACCCATTCCCACACGTCCCGCAATGCGCCTTCGTCGTCCCTAGATCCGTCTCGCACCCCGGCTCCGCCGTGCAATCTCCCCACCCCGCGTCACACGTATACGCACACGTCCCCATCACGCAGTCCGCCGCCTGATTCGTTCCCGCTTGACAATCCGCCGGAACCATGCACTCGACCGGCGCCCCTCCCCCGACGCCTCCGCTCCCACCGACGCCCCCGCTCCCGCCTGCGCCTCCGCCTCCGCCGACGCCCCCGCTCCCGCCTGCGCCTCCGCTCCCGCCTCCGCCGAGACCACCCTCACCGCCCCCGCCTTCTCCCTCCGGCTCCCAGATCGTCGCCTCCTCCCAGCCGATGATCTGCTTGCACCCGTACCCACTCACCACCACCAGAGCCACCACGCCCGGCATCCACGTCGTCGTTCGTGTTCGCATCTCAGAACTCCATCCCGGCGCTCACGCCGCCGATCCCTCGTCCCACCACCGGCGACACCCACGCGCGCTGCGCCGGCACCTCCCGAACCTTCTCGTTCCCGCCCACCACGAAGAGCACGACCCCCGCCGCCAGCACCGCCCCGCCGATCCCCACCATCACCGTCGACACATCCGCGCTGAACCCCGCCTTGTTCCTCTGCGAAAACCCCGCCAGCGTGCATCGCGTCGGATCCACCACGTCACACGCCCCCTCCGAAGCATCGAGCCTCCGCAACGCGTCCACCCCGAACCCCACGCCCGCCCCAACCCCCACGAGCCCCGCGATCCCCGTCGCGAAACCCACCCCACGCATCAACGTCCATCCCGCTTTCGGCGCCGCAAGCGCGTCCCTCGCCGCTTGCCCCGCCTCCGCTTCGGAGACGTCCCCGCCCTTCGACGCCACCGACGACAGATCAAACAGCTCCGGCACCTCCACCTCCACCGTCACCGGCCCCGGCCCCACCTGCACCTCCTCCTGGAAAGACGCCCGCCCAGGCGCCCACGCCTGCACCTCGTGTTTGCCCGGATCCACCGGCAACGCCGTCCCGAAGACCGCCTGCCCCATGAACTTGCCGTCGAGGTGCACCTGAAGCTCCGGCACATTCGCCGGCGCCTTCACCCGGATCCGCGACAAACGCGCCTCCAAAGCCCGCCGCCGCTCCTCCGCCACCCCCTCGCGCGAACGGTCCCCACGCTCCCGCGCGAGACGCGCCGCATCCCCGAAGTGACCATACGCGCTCGCCGTTTTCCCCTGCCGCTCGTAACAATCCCCCAGGTTGAGACGCGTCCCCACCGACGGATCGTACCGGTCACTCTCCTCGAACTTCGGACACGCCTCCGCCAGCCGGTTCTGTTCGAGCAGCGCCCGCCCCTCCTCGAAGAGCTTGTCCGCAGCCGCCTTGTCCGCGGCCGACGTTTGTCCGGACGCATCCACCGCGCCGAGAAAGGTGGCCATGAAAACCGCAAACACCCAGGACTTCGTATGCATGAATTCCGCCTGCGACCGAGGAGCGCCGGGCACGACGTGATGTCGCCCGCGCGGCGTCCAGGCTACCCCGGGCGGGCCGACAAGGGAAGGCTCCGTACTTTCCGGCCGGGATCCAGAGGAGATCCAACGATCTTTGCCTCCCTTGGAGCCCGCACGGTACCCTTCGAACCATGAAGCTCGAAGGCCAGGCCCTTCCGCTCGTCCTCCTCGCGCTCTCCTCCTGCACGCCCCAGCCGCAGCCCGAGACGTACACCTACAAGATCGTCCCCCGGCAGGAGAAATTGATCCGCCCGACGCCCGAGGAGCTCGAGCAGCTGAACGACGACCGTGAATACCGCATCTGGGAAGAGCGCCACTTCCGCGAGAATTACGAAAAAAACCGCTGGAAAGCCAAGAGCGAGGCCAGGCCGACGGACGAGCCCATCAACCAGTTCGCCGCCGCCAACAAGAAGAACGAGCCCGCGCCCGCGCCCCCGCCCGCGCCAGGGGAGCGGCAGCGCATCGCGGCCTTCGCGGATCAGGCGTACATCTACAAACGCCCCGCGCCCGAGGGCCTGCCGCTCGGCTACGTCCGCATGGGCACGAGCGTCGCGCTCCTCTCGACCGAGCCCGTCGAAGGAAAGGATTGCCCCCGCGGGTATTACAAGGTCGCGCCCCGCGGCTACCTTTGCCTCGATCCCCGCAAAACCACGCTCGACCTCACGGATCCTTATTATCGCGCCCTCGCCGAGCTCGCTCCGCAAGACGACGCGGTCCTGCCTTATCGATATGCCTTCTCGAACGGCGCGCCCATGTATAGCCGCGTCCCCACGAAGGCCGAGCAGGAGAAAGCCGAAAAGAGCTTCGGTACGCCGGGTTCGTTCGTGCAGCTCGCCGAATGGTCCAAGGGCCACGAGGAGCTCATCACGAACGATCGTATCCAGGCGACGGACGCCGTCCTCGCGATCTTCGCGGACGGCAAACGCGCCGTCGGCGGGAACGGGGCTTATGATCCCGCGCGGCTCGTCTGGCGCGTCATCCCCAACGGCTCCATGCTCGCCTACGCGCGCGCCTTCGAGGCCGAGGGGCGCACCTGGCTCGTCACGCCCGACCTCATGCTCGTCCCGGCCGACCGGACGCGTCCTTTCCGCCGCACCACCTTCCACGGCATCCGCCTCGACAGCGAGGTGCGCCTCCCGATCGCCTGGAACCGCAAGCAGGAGCCCATCCCGCGTTTCATCCGCACGGACGATGGCAAAATGGTTGCTTCTGGACAAACCATTCCGCCGAAAGGCTTCGTCCAGGTCGGCGAACGCGTCGTCGTGGGGAAAAAGGCTTACCTCGCCGTCCGAAACGAGCCCGGCGCCTTCGTCGTGGCCGAGGGTGTCACGGTCACGCGGGCGGCGAAGAAGCTCCCGCGCGCCGTCGATCCGGGGCAAAAGTGGATCGAGGTCAAGATCAACCCCGGCACGCTCACGGCCTACGAAGGCGACAAACCCGTCTATGCGACGATGTTTTCCCCCGGCAAGGGCGGCGCGCCCATCCCCGGCTACGATCCTTACGTCCATTCGATGACGAAGACCGGCGTCTTCCCGATCGAGTGGAAGGACCGCGTCTCCGTGATGTCCCCCGACAAGACCTGGCCGCCGAAGACGCTCTGGTTCTCGGAGGTCCCGAACATCCAGTACCTCCGCGCCCCGCTCGCGATGCACGTCGCTTACTGGCACGAGGACTTCGGCAATCCGAAGAGCGCCGAATGCGTGAACGTCGCCCCGGAGGACGGCCATTTCCTCTTCCAGTGGACCGAGCCCGCCCTGCCCGAGGGCTGGGGCGGCGTGCGGCCGGGCGACGGCAATGGGAGAGCCACGCCCGTCGTGATCACCGCCCTTTGATCAAGGGTTTCGCTCGGCAAACCGCTGGAGCAACCCCGCCGACCGCTGAAACATCTGCGAAAAGACCATCCGCGCCGCGCCGTGCACGGGCCGCATGACGAGCGAGGGCGTGTAAAACACGTGCCAGACGAGCCGCGTCTTGCCGCCCTCGGCAGGCTCGAACCGCAGATCCTCCATCATCTGCTCCACGATCGGCAAGGTGATCCCGTCGATCGAAAACGAAAGCCGCTTGCCGCGCTCCCAGGCGAGGAATCGCTCCTTCACGGTCAGCATCTTCAGCTCGATCTCGCGCGTCGCGCCCACCGTGTGGGGCTCCGGGCTCGTGTAGCGGCAGGCCACGAAGTCCTGAAACCACTCGTCTTGCCGCTCGCCCGTCGCGAAGAGATCGAACACGCGCTCGGGCGGCGCGCGGATCGTCACCACGTTCGCGATGCGTTGCGGGGCGCTGTCGACGTACGAAAGATCCGAGGGCTTCGTCCGGAACCACATGCGCGGCATTCCGCCTCGGTTTTCCCCCCGACGCAACCGCTGATTTCGACTTTCAACCGAGCGGCACCACCGCCACCGCGCAACGCTTCAGCGCCGGCTCCTTGCTGAGGGGATCGGTCGCGGACGTCGTCACCTCGTTCACCGACGCTCCCGTCTCCCAGAGATCGTTCCAATGCATCGGCATGAAGACGACGCCCGGCCCGATCTCCCGGCTCACGCGCACGATCGTCCTCGCCTCGCCGCGGCGGCTCTTCACGATCACGCGCGCCCCCTCCGCGAGCCCGAGCTCCATGGCGTCCTCGGGGCTCATCGTGAGGAACGGGGCCGGATCGATGCGGTTCAATCGCTCGATCGTGCCCGTCTTCGTGCGCGTGTGCCACTGACTCTCCACGCGGCCCGTGGTGAGGACCAGCGGAAACCGCGCGTCCGGCTGCTCCTCCGGCGCCACGTACGGCCGCGCGAGGAGCCTCGCTTTGCCCGACGGCGTCGCGAAGACATGCCCCTCGTGCAGCGGCCGCGCCTCCCCCGCATTCGGCCAGCGCTGCGGGCCGTGCGCGCGGAGCATCGCGTAATCGACGCCGGTCTGATCGTTCGGCCGGCCCCGCGTCATCATGGCCATTTCCTGGAAAATATCGCCCGCCGTATCGAAATCGAACGCCGCGCCGAAGCCCATCGCCCGCCCGACGTCCCGCACCCATTCCCAGTCCGGCCGCGCGTCCCCCGGCGCCTCCG
>JANMGF010000162.1:0-4568 GCA_031374535.1 Polyangium sp. (in: bacteria) | reverse complement strand
GCCCCGCTCGACGCCCCGCAAGAGCTCGGCCTCGGCCTTCGCGTCGTAGAGCCCTTCGAGCATCGTCTTCACGAGCCGCGGCGGGTTGTGCCATGGGTGATGCTGGAGCAGGACCGGCAGACGCGAGCGCACCTCGGGGTGGGAGAGGACGCGGGAGAGCGCCTCGCGTTGCTTCGGGCCGAGGGCGCCTGCGGCCACGAGCGGGGGCCTTGGCACGGCCGTCGACAGGCCGATGAGCGCGACCGGGCCGCGCAGCCGCACGAAGGGGAAGGGGCCTGGGATCTCGGAGAGATCACTCTTCATGTAGGGCTCGAAGGAACGGAAGAACCGCTTCGAGCGGAAGGCGCCGCGCGTGTAGGTGTCGTGGTTGCCCGGCACCAGGCTCACCTGATCGGGCGAGAGCCCGAGGCCCTCTTCGACGAGCTTTTGCACGAGCTCGAACTCGACCTCCAGCGCGAGGTTCGTGACGTCGCCCGTGATGACCACGTGATCGACCGCGAGCCTCCGGATCTCGGCGGCCGCGGCCTCCACCGCGAAGGGCTTGTGGATCGATTTCCGGTGGAAACGTAGGTTCACGTAGCCCGTGATCCGCTTGTTGAAGAGGCGCATCGGCACCGCCCCTTCGAGCGAGAGCAGGTGCAGATCCGAAAGGTGGGCGATCCTCACGCGCCCACTATGCGTCGCCGCGGCGTCCTGGCAAAGGCGGCGATGGGGATCACGGATCCTTGGCGCACCGGAATCCTCGCCAGGGCCGGCGCATGGACGGCAGATCGTGCTGCCTTGAGGCCGCGCGCAAAAACGGCCGCCCGTGCACGTACGCGCCCCCCCGCACGACCCGCTCCTCCCCGGCCGACGGGCCCCGGGGGTTCATGACGCTGCCCTCCGTGTATCGAGGTGCGTAGTAATCGGCCACCCACTCCTCGGCGTTGCCTGCGAGGTCGGCGAACCCGTCCGGCGTCCGGCCATCGGGGAACGAGGCCACGGGTGAAAGCTCGAGGAAGCCGTCCGAGGGGTCGAGCTCGTCCCAGGAGAGCTTGCCGTGGTTCACGAGCGCGGCGTTCCAGAGGTTGCCCCAGGGGTAACGCCGCCCGCGGAGGCCCCGGGCCGCGCGCTCCCACTCGGCCTCGGTCGGCAGCCGCCCGCCCGTCCAGGCGCAAAAAGCCGCGGCGTCGGACCAGGTCACCATCACCACCGGCAGCTCCGGTCTGTCAAAACGCGAGGCCCCCGAGGCGTACGGCGGCTCGAGGCAATGGCCGGCCGAAACACAGCGCCGGTATCGCGCCACCGTGACCTCGGTCCGGTCGATCCACACGTCCGAGAGGTAGACCTCGTGGGGCGGGTACGCGTCGGCGAAGATTTGCTCGGGGCACTCGCGCCCTATCGGCTCCAGGGTGCAAAGGCTCTGCGCGTGGGCGATCTCCACGACCGTCGAGCCCATGAGGAAGGTCCCCTCGCGGAGGAGGATCGACGCGGGGGCGGGGCTTTGCAGGGTGAGGACGCCGTCCGAGGTGCTCGCTTGCGGGACGGGGGCGGTGGGCGCTTCGGCCTGAGGAGGACGGGCGCGCCCGTCGGAGGGGGCGAGCACGAGGAGCGCGAAGGCGGCGACCGTCGCGAGGCGCATCGGAGGAAAGGCGTAGCACGGACGCCGCCGGTGGGCGCTACGGAGCGAGCTTTGCCAGGGCGAGATCCGTCCCGCCTCCCGAGAGAGGTCCCTGCCCGAAATCGACGGTGCCTCCGACCTGGGCAGCCGCGAAGATCCGGCCCGTCGCGTCGGTCGTGAGGGCGGTGATCGCTTGATCGTCGTTGTCGCCGAAGGCCGTCGCCGAGAGGAGATTGCCCGAGGCGTCGTACCGCGCGAGGAAGGCGTCGATCTTTCCATCGGCCGGGAGGGTGACCCCGCCGAAGGTCGCATCCATCTGGAATCCGCCCCCCACGATGAGGCGGCCCTCGGCGCCGATCGCCACGCCGCCTGCGCTTTCGGCCTTCTTGCCGCCCATGATCCGGCTCTTCAGGTGCGCTCCCGTCGGCGAGAGCTCGAGCAGGAAGACGTCGAGGTTCTGGGCCGCGAGCGCGCCTGCGCCGAAGTTCACCGCGCCGCGCACGATGCCACTCACGACCGCGTTGCCGGCCGCGTTGATACGCACCGAATACCCGCGTTGGGGCTCGCCGTCGCCGTATCCCTTCGCGTAAAGGACCTCGCCCGCGGTATCGAGCCGGGCCGCGAACAGGTCGAAGCCGCCCGCGCTCGTGAGTGTCGTGCCGCCGAGGTCCACGCTGCCGCGGAAATCCCCCGTGATGACGGGGCTGCCGCCTGCGTCGACCGCGATCGCGCGGCCGTTTTGCTCGTCGGCGTCGCCGAAACGTTTGGCCCGCACGGGGTTGCCGTCGCTGTCCAGGGAAAGGACGAAGACGTCGAAGCTGCCGGCGCTCGCCAGCATCCCCGCGCCGAAATCGACGTTGCCCGCGAAGCTGCCCGTCACCAGGATCTCGCCGGTCTTCGTGACCGCGACGCCTCGCGCGGCTTGATCGAGGCCGTCGCCGAAGCGCCGGCTCCAGAGGTGCTCGCCGTCCACGCCGTCGTACTTCGCCACGAAGATGTCGTAGCCGCCCGCGCTGGAGAGGGAGTTGCCGCCGCCGACGCTCATCTGCCCGAGGAACTCGCCCACGACGACCACGTTTCCCTGGGGATCCTCGGCGACGCTGTACGCGACCTGATCCTCGTTGCCGCCGAGGCGCCGGCTCCAGAGGTGCTCGCCCGAGGCGCCGTCGAGCTTGGCCACGAAGGCGTCGTAGCCGCCCGAGCTCGTGAGGGTGTTGCCGCCGAAGCTCAAGGTGCCCGGGAAACGGCCCACGAGGATGGGATGGCCGCTGCTCGACGTGACGAGCCCGAACCCCTCGCCGGGCCCGAAACGCCGGCTCCAGAGGTTGTCGCTGCCGCAGGTCGGCGCGGTCCCGTCGCAGTCCTCGTCCTCTCCGGTCGCGCAGTTCTCGGGGGAGGGCAGGACCACGCCTTCACAAGCCCCGAACCCCGTGCCCTCGGCGTCGCAGGTCCGGGTGCCGCCCACGCAAACCCCGACGCCTTGGGTGCCCGTGGGGCCGCCATAACAAGGCTCGGTCGAGAGAGGCACGCAGGGGCTCGCGCCGCCGCTCCCGCCGCCGCCGCCGCTCGTGCTTCCGCCTCCGCCTCCGCCTCCGCTTCCGCTTCCGCTTCCGGCGGCGCCGCCGGTTCCTTTCGTGGTTTCGGTCGTCGAATCTTCGTCCCCGCAGCCGTACGCCGCGAGCACGCTGAAAAGGAGCGAGATGGCAGCAAGACGACGTGATTTCATGAAGGCGTCCATATCTCCCGATCCGCCGCGCGTCGCGCGAGACGAAAAGCCGGTCGATAGGGAGAATAGAGCCTGCCGAGGGAGCGACGGAATCGTAAAATCCAGGATCACGAAGGAAAGCCGCGAACCGCCTTGCCTGGATGTCTCGGTCACAATGGTGACCGGGCTACGCCTTTTCCATCGGGACGCCCTGGGAATCGGAGCGCGCGTCCTCCGCGGCCGGGGGTGGCCTTCATGCCCTCGCGCTCGACGACGCCCCCGACGACGACGAAACGCATGCCCTCGGCGAGGCGATGGGGCGCGGGGAACGAGGCGCGCTCGTGGATCTCGGCCGGCGCGAAGACCAGGAGATCGGCCGCGCATCCTTCACGCACGCAGCCTCGGTCGTCCCCGAGGCCGAGCGTACGCGCAGGCAAATCCGACATCTTGCGTACGGCCTCTTCGAGGGGCAAAAGGCCGCGTTTCTGGACGAGGTCTTCGACGATACGGGCGAAGGCGCCAAAGCCGCGGGGGTGCCGGCCGCCGCCTCCGCCGTCGGTGCCGACCATGACGAAAGGGTCGGCGAAGAGGCGAAGGACGACGGCCTCGTCCATCACGAAGTAAGCGGCCTCGGCGCCGTTCGGCCCGACATCGACGAGCACGTCCTCGAAGGGGACACGGCGCGCGGTGGCGACCTCGAGCAGGGTTTTGCCGGCAAAGCCGCCCGTCCCGAAGAGCATGGCGCCGGGGCCGTTGCGTTTCTCGACGCGGGCGCGGAGGTAGGCGGCGAGCTCGGGGCGGCGGCTGCGCAAGGCGTCGGCATACGAGGACGGTGGGCGGGCGAAGTCCGGGAAGAGGACGGCGAGGGAGGTGTAACTCGCGGCGTAGGGATAAAGGTCGGCGGTGACGGCGAGGCCCTCTGCGCGGGCTTTTTCGAGACGGGCGAGCAGGCGTTCGGCGCGGGGGGCGCCGCGGCCGAGGACGATCTTGAGGTGCGCGACGTGGGCGCGGGCCTTGGCGCGGCGGCACATCTCGAAGAGCTCGTCGAGGGAGGCGTCGATGCGGTCGTCGTCCTCGCTGCGCAGGTGGCTCATGACGAGGCCGCCACGCGCGCCGACGGGCTCGGCGACGGCGACGAGCTCGTCCATCGAAGCGCCGCGCCCCGGGTCGTACTCGAGGCCGGTGCTGAGGCCAAAGGCGCCTTCGCGGAGGGCCTGGTCGACGAGGGCGCGCATGCGCTGGAGCTCGGCGGGGCGAGGTTTG
>JANMGF010000157.1:0-7291 GCA_031374535.1 Polyangium sp. (in: bacteria) | reverse complement strand
CGAGGTCTTCCGCAAGCTCGATATCCCCGCCGCCCGGAACGGCCGCGTTCTGTTCTGCGACGGCAAGGATCTCATGTGGTACGGCGCCCGCAGCGTCGAAGGTTTCGAGCGGCTCGGGCGACTGGTGAACCGGGGAAAGTTGGGGTAGAAGCGCGCGCCATGACTTGGAATCGGGAAACCGTGCAGGGCGAGCTCATCAAGGTATTCGGACAGCACAAGCAGACCGACGCGGAGCCGACGGCGGACAGCCAGATCGTCGCGGATCTCGGCATTGATTCGCTCGGGATCATGGAGGTGCTCGCGGACATCGAGGACACCTTCAAGCTCCAGATCCCGGACGACGCGCTCCGGGAGATCAACACCCTCGGGGACGTCGCGTCCGCGATCCTCACGCGCCTCGACGGCGACGGAAGGCTCGAAGGATGACGCCGCACGCGCCGCGCACCGTCGCGCAGGCCATCGAGGACGCGGCGGCGAGCAACACGGGCTACCGCTTCCTCGAAGAGTCACCGGACGTCGCGCCGTTCCACTCGTACGCCGACGTCGAGCGAGCGAGCGCGCGTTTCGGCGGCGCGATGCAGGCGATGGGCCTCCGCAAAGGCGACCGCGTCGCGCTCATCCTCCCCGACAACGCCGATTTCGTCTTCGCGTTCCTCGGCGCCGTGCGCGCCGGCATCGTGCCCGTGCCGATCTACCCGCCGACGGGCCTCGGCAAGCTCTCGGGGTACCTCGAAAACACGCTGCACATCGTGGCCAAAAGCGGCTCGCGTGTGCTCCTCACGAACGGCGAGATCAAGCGCGTGCTCGGCACGCTCCAGGCCCAGGTGCCGGGGCTCGAGAAGGTCGTCGCGATCGAGGGCGTGCGCGCCTCACGCGAGGAGCTCAAGCCCGAGAAGATCGGGCTCGACGACGTCTGCTTCTTGCAGTTCACGAGCGGCTCGACGGCGCGGCCGAAGGGCGTGACGCTCACGCACGCAAACCTCGCCGCGAACGTGCGGGCGATCATGCCGCTCGGCCTCAGCATCCGCGAGGCGGTGGATCACGGCGTCTCGTGGCTGCCGCTCTACCACGACATGGGGCTCATCGGCTTCGTGATCGCGCCGCTCTACCACAGCAACGAGATCACGTTCTTGCCGCCGCTGCTCTTCCTGAAGCGCCCGGCGCGCTGGCTCGAGTCCGTCTCGCGTTACAAGGGCACGATCTCGTTCGGCCCCAATTTCGCCTATGCGCTGGCCGTCAAGCGCATCAAGGAGAGCGAGATGGAGGGGCTCGATCTGTCGAGCTGGCGTATCGCGGGCTGCGGCGCCGAGCCCATCCGCGCCGACAACCTCCGCGCCTTCGCGCAGAAGTTCTCGCGCGTCGGCTTCGACGAACGTGCCTTCGTCTGTTGTTACGGCATGGCCGAGTCGACGCTCGCCGTCTCGTTCAGCAAGATCTGGACGGGCGTCAAAACCGACGTCGTCGACGGCGACACGCTCTGGTCGAAGGGCCAAGCCGAACCTGCGGCGGAGGGCTCCCCGCGCGCCGCGGGCATCGTCGAGTGCGGCTCGGCCTTCGAGGGCCACGAGGTCAAGACGTTCGCGACCGACGACGACGAGAGCGCGGTTTCCTTGCCCGACCGTGAGATCGGCGAGCTACGCATCGCTGGGCCGAGCGTGATGCAAGGCTACTGGAACGACCCGGAGATCACGAAAAAGTCCTTCGCGGGCCGCTTTCTACGCACCGGCGACCTCGGGTACATCGCGGAGGGGAAGGTCTACATCTGCGGCCGCTCGAAGGAGGTCGTCATCGTCAACGGCCGCAACTACTACCCGCAGGACATCGAGTGGGAGGCGAGCCAGGTCGAGGGCGTTCGCAAGGGCAACGTCATCGCGTTCGGCACGATGAAGGGCCCCTCGGATCGCGAGCGTGTGGTCATCGCCTTCGAGACGAGCGTGAAGGACGAGGCCGACAAAAAGCGGCTCGAAGCCGACGTACGCAAGGCCGTGCAGCAGAGCGTGGGCCTGACCGTCGACGACGTCGTCCCGCTCGCCCCGGGCGTGCTGCCGAAGACCTCGAGCGGCAAGCTGCAACGCGCGAAGACCCGCGAGCTTTACGAGTCGGGCGAGCTGCTCGGCCGGACGAGCGCGCGCGAGGTGGACAAACTCGATCTCGTCAAAGAGATCGCGAAGAGCCAGATCGGGTATTTTCGGCACCGGCTCTTCGGGAAGAGCGACGATTCGTGATTCTCGCTCAGAACCCCGCCTCCACCGACAGCTGCGGAATCGTGATCGGTCCGAGCAGGCGCGGCTGACAGATCCCGCGGGCGCACGTCACGTCGAAGACCTCCTTGCTCAGCGTCGCATTCTGCATATCCAGCACGAGCGACACGAAGCCGGTCTCCCCCACCTTCCACCGCCGCGACACGCGCACGTCGAGCCGATAAAAGGGCCGCACCCGCGGCGGGTCCTCGGTCGCAAACCCGCTCCCCGCCTCCTGCGCGGGAAAACCGCTGTAGAAGACGTGCCGCACGCCCGCCTTCCAGCCCTTGCCGAGGTCGTACAGCAAGGCCACGTGCGCGACGTGCGTCCGGTCCACGGCGGACGGCGTCGTGAATCCGCGTTTCGAGGTGCGCGTGGAGCGCGAGAGCGTGTACGAGGCGAGAAAGAAGAGATCCTTGCGTAATGCCCCGCGCGCCGAGAGCTCGAGCCCGTAGGCGTCGCCCGTGCTGCGGGAAAGAAATCGCCCGGTGCCGAGGCTCGTGCCCCGCTCGGTTCCGATCGGATCCGTCAGGTTGAATGTGACCTGGCGGAAAAGCGAGCCGCTGATCTCCACCGGAATGGGCGAGAGCTTCATCTCCGCGCCGAGGCTCGATTGCAAGCTCCGCTGGAGGCCACCCGTGATGCCCGCGATCTGCAACGCCGGCAGCGGCGCAAAGCCGGGGAGCTGCGAGGCCACGCCAAAGGAAGGAACGATCCGCAATCGATCCCCCACCCCGAAACGACCCGTGATCTTCGGGTCGATCGCGGTCGCCGTGTTTCCGAGCGACGTGTAATGGTCGACGCGCAAGCCCGGCGTGATCGTCGCGCGGTCCGAGAGCACCACGAGCGCATCCACCCACGCGCCCACGGCCGTGTCCCAGCGGCTCGGAAAAAGCGCCCGGAACGCCTCGTCGAGCTCGCCGAGCGGCCCCGTCGCGCACGTCTCCAATGCGATGTCGCAAGGCTCCTTGTGCACCACGTCGTACCGATCGACCATCACGTCGAGCCCGCCGCGAAGGAGCGCCTTTCCCCCGCCGATGGGCTTCGAACCTCGAAGACGCGCCCCCACCTTCCAGTTGCTCGCGCTCTCGGCGCCGACCTGCCTCGATCGGTCGAGCCCGAGCATCACGGCCGCGCGCAGCTTCCCGCCCGAATCGAATTCGTGGTCGTACCGTAGATCGAGCCGGTGGAAATCCGTATCGAGCAGGACGTCCGTCTCCGCCGCCGCGTCCGTGGTCGTCGTCGCGAGATAATCCCACGCGCCGAAAACAAGCGCCGAGAGCCGCCCTCGTTCACGCACCCGGTGGCTCACCCGCGCTTGGTAATCGCCATACCCGAGGTCCACGTTGTCGAGCAGCGCCGAGAGCACGTGCGCCCCGAACGCGTAATGCCCGCCCACGAGCACCGTCGTTTTTTCGGACACCGGCCCCTCGATCACCCCACCCGCGTCGACGAAACGGAATGCGCCCTCGCCGCGCCATTCATTCGGATACGGCGCCGCCTCGGCCTCGACCGCCGCGCCCGCGAGTCGACCAATATCGGCCGGATACGGGCCCATGTGCAGCGTCACGCGCGAGACGAGCGGCGCCGGGATCACGCCCGGACCCGCGCCCACGTGGAAAAGCAGAGGGACACGCACGCCGTCGTAGAAAAAGCCGATGTTCCCAGGCGGTGCGCCTCGAATGTAATAGTAAGGCAACCCGCTGGCCGTGGGCGTGACGCCGGGCTGCGTCTCGATCGCTCGAAACGGATCGCCGAGGACGCCCGGCATCTCGCGAATGTCGCGACGCTTCAAAGAGACCGATCCCGCGGGCGCCTTGTCGCCCTCGACCGTCACCTCGATGGGCTCCGGAGGGGGCGCGGGCTCAGCGGGCGGCTCTTCTGCCCATGCGGGGACCACGACGAAACACGAAACGAGCGCGAGGCCGAGCCCCGCGCGCCGGACGCTCTCAAACATCCGAAAGGCCAGCCGCCTCCATCACGTCGATCGCCATGGCCAGCGACTTGTCCCCGCGCATCACGTGGCGAAGCTCGTCCGGCCCCTGGCTCCGCAGGTTCGTCCCCTTCGCGGCATGCCGGCCGAGCACCTCCGTGAGTCCGTGCAGCAGCGGATGCCGGTTGAGATCGGCCGCGAGATCCCCCTCGTGCAGCGCAGGCTCGAGCAGCCGCGCGATGTGCCCCTCCGACCAGCCGAGCGTCTTCTGCGCGTCCGCCACGACGACCCGAAGCTGCGCCCAGAAGAGCCGCTCTGCGCGCTCCGCCGCCGGCCCGAGCAAGGACTCGGCGCGCGAGCGGATCGCAGCGCTCTCCTCCTTCGAGGAGCGACGCATCTCCTTGTAGACCTCGCTCACGAGCCCGAGCAGATGCGGGTTCGGTCGATCCGCCGTGAGCATGTGTCGCTCGGCGCGCTCGAACGCTTCGAGGAGCGCCCCCTCGGTTTTGTCCCAGCGACGTTGCGCGATCTTGAGGCGCGCCGACGAGCAGAGCGACGTCACCATGTCGTGCTCGGCCAGCGCTTTCGTATCGGCGGATGCCTCGGGATCTTCGAAGATCGGGTCGAGCCACGTGCGGAGGCGTCCCACGAGCGCGTCCATCTCTTCCTTCGGGTCTCCGGCGATCATCGAGAGCGCGACGCGCAGGAACATCGCCTGCCGCGCCTCGGCGTCACGATCCGCGCGGCTCGTGCAGAGCAGCGGGATCGCCGCTTCGAGCTCGACGGCCGCCTCCTCTTGCCGTCCTCGATCGAGCTCGGCGCGTGCGAGGTCGAAGTGGAGCGAGCCGAGGCGATCCTTGGGATACGTCTCCTGCCGCTCGGCGCTGGCGATGCCGAGGCGCATGTACCGCGCCGACATGCCGGCGTTGTTGTCGAGCGCGTACGCGAGCGCCGCGATGCGCGCGGCCTCGACGTAACGCGGGTGCTCGCGCCCGAGCTCGTGCGCGATCTCCATGGCCTTCTCCGAGGCGACGACGGCGTCGCTCAAGAGCTTCGCCTCGAGGTAGGAGCGGACCGCGGAGATGGCGCTGTTCAGCCGGCTTTCGACATCGGTCATGGTCGGGGCGGATTGCAACACGAGAGGCCCGCACGCGCAACGCGGTCGCACGATCTCGCACCTCTGCGACGGCCTTCGGGAACGACAGGGAAGGAGCACCTGGTCGGCGGAACCGCGAAGGGTCCGTGCGAGGGTGTTCCAGGGGATCGCGTCCCGAGGCGCATGCCTATGCCTCGGACGCCCCTGCTCCAGCCTCGTTGCTGCTCTTCTTGCGGCTGCCCTTGTCGAAGATGCGTCGGGTCGCAATGGGCGCGAGGCGCGGGATCGTGGGGTCCTGCTCGTGGGCGTCGTCGAAAGCGCGGATGATCAGTCCGAGGAGGAGGAGGTTGATGCCGTCGGCGCGGTCGAGGCCGCCCTGGGTGATCTTCTCTCCCGCCGGGCGAGCATGGGCCGCCTGCGTCGCGGCCGAGAGCGCGGCGCCGATACCCTCGAGCTTCGCGATGTAATCGGCGTCGAGCCGCAGGAGCTTTGCGCGCGTCTTGATAGGCCCGGACGGCGTGACGAGGTACTTTTTCCCCAGGGCGACGAGCGCGCCGATCCCGCGGCCGAGCGTGGCCGGATCCTCGGCGGTCCCGACGGCCTGATTCACCTCTTCCTGGGCGGCCGGATCGCTGCCGGCGACGCCGAGCAGGACGTCATGGGCCTGGTCGCGAAGCACGAGGGCCTTCTGGAATACATCGCGGAGCGCCGCATCGAGCGCCGCGCGCGTGGCGCCACGGGCCTCGCCTTTCTCCTCGTGGACGGCGACCATTCCATCAAGCTGGATCGCCTGGTGCGCGGCGACCGCGAGCAAGTCGGTGGAGAACCCGCGAAGCGTCTCCTTCTGGGTATCCGTGGCGGATTGCCAGAACGAATACGCGAGCACATAAAGCCGCCGGACGTCGGTGAGGACGCGCGTGGAGGCAATCTGCCTCCCCTTGCCGACGAGCTGGGCCTCGGTGGTGCCGTCGAGCAAGGCTTCGAGGAACGCGGCATCGGGCGTGCCGAGCGCGGCGGCGATGCTTTCGAGGGTGTGGTCGGTCATGGCGGAAGCTCCGAGGTTGGGGGTGACGGTGGGCGAAGGTACAGGGGGAGGAGGCGGGATGTAAAGAGGGGAGGGGGCCATCACCCGCTCGCCCGGAACCCATCACCCGCTCGCCCGGAACCCATCATCCGCTCGTCCCGAACCCATCATCCGCTCGCCGGGACGGATCCGCGTGCGTGGCGAGAGTCATTCCTTTCGCGGCTTTGCCCGCGCCTTGCGGCGAGCCTCGTAACGTTCCATTTGCTCGTGAAAGGGCCGCAGGCGCTCCGAGATGGCCGCGTCGATCGCGTCGATCACCTCTTCCATCCGGCGATGGAATTCGAGCCCGTAGCCCGTGTGCACGTGTACGGGGAAACCAAACGTCTCCTCCTGGGTCCTTTCCCAGCGAAGGGGGGTGCCGTGCCTCTTGAGGAGCACGTGAATGGTACGGAACGCGTTTTTCAGAGCATCCATCGAGTCGACGCCGTATCCGAAAATCGGAGCGTCCTTATCACGACCAAAGTCTTTGATCTGGGTCAGATCAAGCCCCTCGATTTGAAGGAGGCATCTCCAAACTTCGCCATGGGCGCTCTTGATGGGGTCGGGTTCCGGACACCCAATGCGAACGACGACCCGGCCCGGTACGTCGAGTCGCGTGTATTCACGCTCGGCGATCCACGGAGGCGGCAGCTTCTTCACAGGGGTCTTCGACTTGGCTTTCATGCGTTTCACCATCTCCTGAACTTGGCATAACACCAGCCTCTTTTGTGTTGTTCGCTCTCAGGGCCCTCTGCCCAGCACGGGGTGCCGGGACGTCCCTCGCCGATCGAGCGACAAAACTCCTCCCACATATATGGACCACCCGCGGCAGAGTCGAGGCAACGATTCAGATTCGGCTTGGGCCGCCGCTTCGCCACCTCCGCGATCTCCCCGCTGATCTCCACCGCAGCGGCGATCGCCACGACCGTGGGTCCCACCTCGATGACGAGCTCGGCGAG
>JANMGF010000865.1:0-9139 GCA_031374535.1 Polyangium sp. (in: bacteria) | reverse complement strand
GGTGACCGATCCGCAGGACGATGCGTTCGAGCGCTGGTCGAAGCCGTACGCGTCCTCGTGTTATACGCGGTCCTCGATGGTGGACCTGGGGCTGCCGATGGCAGTCAAGCATATTGCAGATGTTCGCTCCCCTGTCCGCCGATGCGTCGGTTCCCCCGTCCGCCGACGCATCGGCGCCCCCATCCACCGAGCCAGCTTGGGGAGGAGGAGCCTCGAGGCCGCCTCCGCCCATCGGCGGCTTCGGCGACGAACACGCGATGAGCGCCACGAGCGCGATGGTCCAATTTCTTCGGCTCAAGTTTCGCCTCATGGTTTCTTGCACAGGGGATCCTTACCGCCGGGACCGCCGAGCAGGAAATACTGCCACGGCAGCCCCAGGTCCACCATCGAGGACCGCGTATAACACGAGGACGCGTACGGCTTCGACCAGCGCTCGAACGCATCGTCCTGCGGATCGGTCACCAGCCAGTTCATGTCCAGGTACTTGGGCTCCCGCATCCATGCCACATGTCCTGCCGGCGCCGTGGCGAATTGCCCGCTGCCCATCTCGGTCGGCGCCCAGCCGTCCGCCAGATCATGATCATAGACCTCGCCATAATACTGCACCGCGCACGCGCCCTGGTTCAGCGTCGTGAAGAGGTGCTTCGGATACTGTCCCAGGGCTCGGCCATTGTAGAAAGCCCACCAATTCCCCTCCAGATCCATGACCCAGGCAAGCCAAGACTCCGTCTGCGCCCCGCCCGGCACCGAGGGCGTCACGGGTTGGCCCACCGCCGTCGACGGCCACGGGTTCAGCGCCCCCGGGAGCGGGTCCGCGAAGTGCCCTCCACTCGACCCTGAGCCGCAGGTGAGGGCCGTCGATCGTGACGGCGTCTGCGCTGCTGTTCTGGCGATCGACCGTGAGCATCAGGCCGATGAGCTCCGTTTGCTCTCCGACGGCCGGACAACGCACGGCCAGCTCGATCAAGATGAAGCTGTTCGCCGCCACCTCGGGCTTGAACTGGTTCACGCGCACGGATGCGCCCGGCACCGCCCTCCCTCGCGCCTCGGGCGTCGATGATCGACGCGAAGGGGTCGGCGCGAGGCAAGGGGCGCGCGTCAACGTGACGCGAAGGGGTCAGCACCGGGGCGAGGGGCAAGCGTCAACGTGACGCGAAAGGGTCGGCGCGGGGCGAGGGGCAAGCGTCAACGTGACGCGAAGGGGTCGGCGCCGAGGCGAGGGGCAAGCGTCAATGTGACGCGTGGGGGTCGGCGCGCGCCGAGGGGCAAGGAGACGAAACAACGGGGCACGTCGGCCGTGCCTGGGGCCCCCTCTGCAGCGTCTCCTTCGCGCTGGTGCAAGGCCTCACCGTCGGATACGGTGGCCCGCATACGTCTTTAGCCCACGGAGCCACCACGTGACCTCGTCCGCGCCGCCCTCGCCGCCCGACCGCGTCGATATCGTCTTCCCTCTCGCGGGGACACTCGTCCCGCGTGACCACGGATATGCGCTTTTCGGGGCTATCGCGCGGGTGCTCGGGGACGTGCACGGCGCCCCGTGGCTCGCGGTGCATCCGCTCGGGGGGATCCCGCGGCCGGATGGATTGCTCGCGCTCCATCCTCGGCGCGGCTCGCTGCGATTGCGCGTAGTGCCAGCCGAGATCCCGCGCGTGCTCGCGCTCGCAGGCAAAGCGCTCGATGTCGATGGATATCGGGTGCACGTCGGGGTGTCGCGCGTGTACGCGCTCAGGCCCGCGGAAGCGCTGACGGCGAGAATGGTGGTGATCAAGGGCTTTCAGGAGCCAGAGCCGTTCGCGGAAGCCGTGAAGCGACAGCTCGACGCGCTCGGCGTGAACGCGACGATCGAGGTGGGGCGGCGAAGGATCGTGACAATCGCCGGAGACAAGGTGGTCGGCTTCGGGACGACGCTACGAGGGCTGTCCGAGGAGGGATCGCTTCTCGTGCAAAGGGCCGGCGTCGGCGGAAGGCAACGCATGGGGTGCGGGGTGTTCGGGCCAGTCACGCGGGGGGCGGAGGCGGAGGCGTGAGCGCGAAGGCGAGCCCTCCCGCGCCGCACCGCCTGCTCGCGAAGTCGTTCACGGGGCCACGCGACGTGCCTCCCGTCCACGCGCTACTCACGCAACACAGCCGCGATGTCGCCGATGCGTGTCGAGCGCTCGCCCGCGTCGTCGGGCCGCAGGCGCTACATGCCGCGGGGCTGCCCGCAGGAATGCTCGATCGCTTCGCGCGTACGCTCCGCGCCGATGGGTGGATGCAAGACCTCGGCAAGGCCAATGATCAGTTCCAGGCGATGGTCGCAGGCCAGCCGGAGATCACGCAGCTCCTTCGCCACGAGGCGATCTCTGGCTTGCTCGCGTGGCGGCACGCGCCCTTGCGCGCATGGCTCGACGAGCTCGGCGCGGATCTGGCCATCGCCCTTTGGGGCGCCGTGGGCCATCACCGCAAGTTCGACGAGTCGCAGGCGCCTGCGGTCGCCGCGGCCTCGACGATCTACACGGCGCACGAGGACTTCAGGGCCATCCTCGAAGGCATGGCGGAGGACCTCGGCATCGGGCCGCCTCCGAGGATCGAGCGACATCTCGTCCTCGGGCGTGCGCGTTTCGGCGCGTGTGATCTCGATGCGAGCCGTGATCTTCAGGCGATGCAAGACGACTTCGTGGAACGCGAAGACGCGTTCGCCGATGACGGCGAGCGGAGGCTGCTCGCGCTGATCAAGGCGTTCGGCATCGCGGCGGACGTGACGGCAAGCGCGCTGCCGAGGCGCGAATCGACGATGGAGCGCGTGGACATCGAGCGGTTCGTCGAGGAGCAACTCTCGATCGGGCTCAGCGCCGAAGGGCTACGCGGCCTCGTGCATCGCTGGGCTTGGGATCATGCCGCGCCGCGCGATATCCCGCGCGACGCGTCGAGCCTACCGCCGGGCTTTCTCGTGCGTCCCTTCCAGGAGCAAGTCGCGTCGTCGACGTCGCGCGTGACGCTCGCGGAGGCGGGGTGCGGCTCGGGCAAAAGCCTCGCCGCGTACCTGTGGGCCGAGCGATGGTGCGCGCGTCTCTGCGAGGAAAACGATCGGCCCATGCGGATGTTCTTCTGTCTGCCGACGACGGGCACGACCACGGAGCACTTCAAGGATTACGCGCTCGAGGCGGGCGTGGGCGCGGCCCTCGCGCACGGGCGTGCCGCGATCGATCTGCTCTCGATCGCGCGCACCGCGCAGCAAGAAGACGCGACGAAGACGGCTTGCCGTGCGCAAGAGGCTCTCGCTGCCGAGCGCGCGAAGATCGAGGCGCTCTCGCTCTGGAGCACGCCGCTCGTGGTGAGCACGGCCGACACGGTGCTCGGTGTCATGTCGAATGCGCTCCGCGCGATCTGCACGCTGCCGGCGATCGTGCAGTCGTGCATCGTCTTCGACGAGATCCACGCGTTCGACGGGCAGCTCTTCGGGCACCTGCTCATCTTCCTGAAGACGTTCCCCAACCTGCCCGTGCTGCTCATGACGGCTTCGTTACCCGAGGAGCGACGGCGCGCGCTCGCCGAGGTTCGTCCCGACCTCGTGATCGTCCCGGGACCCGAAGGGCTCGAAGCCCTGCCGCGGTACGAGTTGCGACGAGCGGCCGACGAAGAGGAGGTATGGAGCGCAGTCACGGCGTGCGTGCAGGGCGGGGGCAAGGTGCTGTGGGTGCAAAACCAGGTGGCCTCGGCGAACAAGACGTACGAGCAAGGACGGCGCAGGATGCCGGATGCGTCGGTCGACGTGTACCACGCGCGCTTCCGTTACAAGGACCGCAGCCATCGACATCGCCGCGTCGTCGATCACTTCAAGCGGGACCGAGACGGGACGTTGCTCGTCGCGACGCAGGTCGCGGAGATGTCGCTCGACCTCTCGGCCGATCTGCTCGTCACCGATGTCGCGCCGGTGCCTTCGCTGATCCAGCGCCTCGGGCGCCTGAATCGAAGAGCCGATCCGTCACGGGCTCCGGATCCGAAACCTGCCTACGTGTGCGCGCCGAAGGGCGGGTCCAAGCCGTACGACGAAGGCGAGCTGCGCGCAGGCTGGGCATGGGTCGACGCGCTGCGTGCGCTCGGCAGGCCCCTCAGCCAGCGAGACCTCGCGGCGCACTTCACGACCGGCGAGGCGGGGCCCTACGTCGACATCGACGCCGCGGAGGAGGATGCTTTTTTCGTCGGGGTACCGGGCACGAGCGGCGTGTGGCGCACGCGACCAGGCACGACGCGCGGCGAAGGGTACACGGCGAGCGTGGTGCTCGAGGCCGATCTTCATGCATACCGGGCCGCGACGGGCAGGAGCGAGCCCGATCGCGATTGGTTGCGCGAGCACGAGGTGGCGATTCCGATCAAGGACGTGATGTTCGGCTGGGATCGGATTCGCGGCGTGTCCATCGCGCCGAGCGACGCGGTTCTTTACGAGTACGACGAGACGACACAAGAAGGGACGGGCGCGGAATGGCGAGAGAAATGATCTATCGGCTGACCGATCCCGGGTACACGATCTACCATCGCGCGGCGCTCGGCGGGCTCGCCGCGACGGTGGAAGCCTGGGGCAAGAAGGGGCCGGAGGGGATTGTCGCGAGCGTGACGAAGGACGAGGTGCGCCTCGGCTGGGGAGACGAGCTCACGGATCAGGATGCGCTGCGGAGGATCCTCGACGCTTCGTTCCGGGTGACGGACGACAAGATGATCGAGCTCGTCGGCCACAGGATCCCCCCGTCGGAGATCGGCTTGCGCCTCGCCATTCACAACGGGCTCTGCGCGACGTTCTTGCAGCACAACAAGATGCGGCCGAGCGTGCCCGGGGAGAAGGACGCGCGGCGGGTGTCGCTCCGGAGCGCGGATGGGGAGACGAGCATCCCGTTCACGTACAAGGGCGTCGCGAGTTACGCGCATCAGAAGGCGCAAGGGACGGGGCTCCTCGATTACAAACCGAAGAAGGGGGAGCCGTCAGGGGCGCTGCCGCGGACGGCGACGATTCCTCAATCGATCGTGCCCGGGGCGATGACGGGCGCGACGGCGCTTGAGGCGAGCGCGGAGGAGGTCTTCCTGCTGCTATACCTGATGGTCGGCAGCGTCGTTTTCCTCTTGCGAACGCGCAATTCCGATTCTCGCATGCAGGCGTGCCTCGTGGTGCCGGACGTATGCGACCTGCGTGCGTACGCCAGGGTCATGCGCGCGCTCGCGACGCTCGGGAAGGATGCACCACGCTTGACGAGCGGATACCTGGGGCGGATCGTGGGCGGCGCCGAGGAGGCGGCGCTGCGGTTTTTGCTCGACTGGAAGGTGACCGAGGGCGTGGTGGATCGCCCTTCCGTCGTCGGATGCCTCGCCGTGGCGATGGGCAAGGTCGCCTGGGACAAGAACCAGGTCAACCGGACGAGCAGCATTCGAATCGGGCTCGACGTATCGGAGATCAGCGTATTCCTGGCCGCCGTCACGCACCTCGGAAAGCCACGCATGCTCAAGAACCAGAAGGGCGAGGGCTTCGCCGTGCCGCAGAGCCCGGTGCCGGAGCTCATCGCGGCGAACCTCGGGGCCGGCAGGCATTGGGCCGCGCATTTTCGGGCGCTGGTCGAGAAGAAACAAGAGTACGAGCGGATGCGCTTCGCGCAGGGAGGTTTGAGCAAGATGAAGGACGCGATCGAGGACGAAGACGACCGTGCCGTGATTGCGGCGTTCCACGAGGCGTGGAACCGCACGATGGGAGCGCTCGGGGAGCGCGCGCGGAGGGACGGCGCATCGTTCGAGCGGATGACGGAGGTGGAACGCGAGCGGATGCGGAACGCCATCCTGCGCGCGAAGACGGCCGACGCGCTCGCGGGGTGGTTTTTGCGTTTCTGCGCGGATTCGACGAAGGGGGCTTCGTTGACCTCGGTCAAGACCAACGCCGATAGGCTGCGAAAGTTCCTGTTCGACCCCCGCAACACGGAACGGCTCCAGAACCTCTTGCTCTTCGCGCTCGTGAGTTACGCGGGCGAGGGACCGAAGAAGACCGACGGGAAGGAATGAACCATGGCGACCCATTATCTCTACGGCACCATCGTCACGGGCGAGGCCGTCGCCGCGAACAACCGCGCCGACAACATCGGCAACACAACCACGCTGCAAAAGGTCTTCTTGCACGACGACCTGCACACGTCCGTCTCCGCCGAGGCGATCCGCTTCGCGCTGCGGTACCGCTTCCAGCTCGAAGGGCTCCCGACGAACCGCACCTACGAGGACGAGAAGCTCCATTACGAGGACGAGAAGCGGACGGACTTCGACGCCAAAGGCAAGGCGCGCATCGACGATGATCTGATGGGCTTCATGGATGCCGAGGCGGCGCAAAAGGAGCGCGAGGACGAGGAGGGGGAAGCCGGAGGCGAAGAGGGCGACGCGGAGGCGAAGGCCAAGGGCAAAGGCAAGGAGAAGGGCAAGAAGGAGAAGGGCAAAGGCAAGACGACGAAGCGGCCGAGCCCCCTCGCTGTCGGTCGCGCGGTGTCCCTGCGCCCGTACCGCGGCGAACTTTCGTTCAATTGCGTCAGCGGTGCCAAGGAGAAGGGGAGCCTGTCGCTCTACAACGCCGAGATCCATACGACGGAGTACCAGTATTCGTTCGGGCTGAACCTCGGCAGCGTGGTCCACAAGGAGCACATCGGGCACTTGGTCGATGCCATCGCGGACCCGCCCCCGGTCGCGGGGAATCACGCGCGCTTCGCCTACGACTTCTCTCCCGCGTCGATCGTCCTCCGGCTGACGAGCGCACACTCTTCGCGAATCCAAAATTGCTTCGACCACGACGAGAAGGCGCGCGGGATCAGCGCGAGGCGGCTCTTGGAGCGGGTGCGGAGCGGAGACGTCCCGGGAAGCGAGGTCATCATCGGGGGAGAAATCGCGCGATCACCGCTCGGCGTCGAGCTGCGCGGCGCTGGTGTGACCGTGGTCGAAGGGGTGGATGCGGCGGTGCGCGAGGCCAAGACCCGAATCGCGCGCATAGGGACCGAGTACGCGGCCGTGAAGGCGAAGGGTGATAGATGATCGCCGTACACGTGGAAGCGCCGTACGCGAGCTTCCGCAAGTCGTATGCGCGCTCGTTCGCAGAGACGTATCCGATCGCGCCGCCCGCGACGGTGTACGGAATGCTGCTCTCGCTGGTGGGTGAGTGGCGGCGCGCAGCCCATGCGGGGGTCGCGCTCGCGTTCGCCTACGCGCGCGAGCCCAAAGTCGCGACGGTGCTGCGCAAGCTGAGCCGCTACAAGTATGGCGTGGCGGCCAAGCAGTCGAAGGTGGGCAACGCGCCCGATTATGTCGAGGTCCTGTGTGGCTTGTCGTTCCTCTGCTGGATCGATAGTCGAGAGGAGCATGGTACACGAGCGCGGGAAGGGGCGCCGAAACTCGAGGAGCGTATCGTCGAAGCAATCCGGCATCCGGAGCGCGTGACGCGTTCGGGTGTGGTGTGCCTGGGGATGAGCGACGATGCGGTGGACGACATCGCGCTCGTGGAGGAGCCCATCGGCGAATGGCGCCTCCTCGTGCCGCGAGACGATGGCACGATGGACCTGCCCGTGTGGGTCGACCACGTGGGCGCACTCGACACGCGATGGCGGCGATATCATCTCGCCCCGAAGGCACCGCTCGACGGGAGACCCCCGCAGGATCACTTCGTCCCGATCCTCGATCCCCGGACGCCTTCCCCTCCCTGACAAACGCCGTCGACAAACTTGGCCGCGGCCACGCGCCTCCGTACCATCCTGTAAAACCCGTTCTTCACGGGGAGGTTCTACATGGATGGCTCGGGGGACGGCGCGCCGCTGCGCGTGATGGCGTTGCACGCGCTCGCTTATTGTGAGCGGTTGTTTTTCCTGGAGGAGGTCGAGGAGATCCGCGTCGCGGACGCGCGCGTGTACGCGGGGCGCACGCTGCACGCGGAGCTTTCGCGGGAGGAGGGGGACGGGCCGTCGGAGAGGTTCGTCCTGGAGAGCGAGGGGCTCGGGCTGCGGGGGGAGGTGGATGCGTTACGGCGGCGGGATGGTCGGTGGATTCCGTACGAGCACAAGCGCGGGCGGTGCAAGCGCGGAGACGGCAAAGAGGCGCCCGAGGCGTGGCCGTCGGATCGATTGCAGATCGGGGCATACGCGATGCTGGTCGAGGAGGCGACCGGGGAGGTCGTCCCCGAGGGGCGCCTCCGATATCACGCGGACAACGTGACGGTGCGCGTCGCGATCGACGAGGCGCTCCGAGCGGAGGTGCGAGCCGCGATCGTGCGGGGACGGGCGCTGCGGGCCACGGTGGAGCGGCCCGCCGTGACCTCGAATGAGAGGCTCTGCACGCATTGCTCGCTCGCGCCCGTATGTTTGCCGGAGGAGGAGCGGCTGGCCAAGGACGAGGCGCGCGAGCCCCTGCACCTCGCGCCGAAGGACGACGATCGGCAAGCGCTGCACGTGACGACGCACGGGGCGCGGGTGGGGCGAAGCGGGGACGAGCTTGTGGTGACGCCGCGCGAGGGAGACGAGACGCGGGTGCCGTCGCGGATGACGCGGCACGTGGTGCTGCACGGCGGGGCGCAGATCACGACGCAGGCCTTGCATCTATGCGCGGAGCGCGAGGTGGCCGTATCGTGGGTGACGACGGGGGGGCGGTTCATCGGCTCGCTGGCGGCCGGGTCGGGGGCGGTGCAGCGGCGAATACGGCAATACAAGGCGCTCGGGGACGATGCATTCGCGCTCGGTTTGGCGCGGCGGCTGGTGGGGGCGAAGGTCGAAGGTCAGTTGCGGTTCGTGCTGCGGTCGACGCGGGGGGAGCGGGAGAGGCCGGGCGCGGTGGAGGAGGCGCTCGACGGAATGCGGCGGGCGGTTCGGGGGGCGCACGCTGCCGGGACGGTGGAGGAGCTTCTGGGGAACGAGGGGGCCGGGGCCGCGGCCTATTTCTCGACGTGGAACGTGCTGCTCGGGGAGGTCGACGAGAGGCTTCGTTATGAAGGGCGGACGCGGAGGCCGCCGCGGGACCGGGTGAGCGCGCTCCTCGGGTTCGGGTATGCCTTGCTCCTGTCGGACGTGACGACGGCGCTGACGAGCGTGGGGCTCGAGCCCGCGTTCGGGTTTTACCATCGGCCCCGAAGCGCGGCGCCGCCCTTGGCGCTGGATTTGATGGA
>JANMGF010000142.1:0-1655 GCA_031374535.1 Polyangium sp. (in: bacteria) | reverse complement strand
CGGCGGGGCTGTTGCTGCGCCGGCCGAGATCCTTGTCCGCCACGGTCCACGGATCGAAGATCCGCGGCACCTCGTACGCCGCCGTCCCGCAGCCCTCCTCCGGCGCCTTCAAGTTGAAGGACGGGTGCGCGAGGATGTCGGCGAGCAGCTCCTTCAGCGAGAAGTGCGACGCGACGAACTTCTCCGTGAGGCCCATCAAGATGTCGCGTTGCACCTCGGTGCGCGGAAAATAGTTCGCGATCGTCAGCCGCGTGCCCATCACCTCGGACCACACGATGTCGACGACGTTCTGCGCGACCATGTACGCGAACGCCTCGTCCGGATCCGCGAGCACGCCGCCCGGCAAGCGCCGGAGGCCGTGCGCCGCGAGCAGATCCGCGCCTCGCTTGAGCGCGCGCTCGAGGTCCCACACGCTCGCGCGGCGGCCTTTGTTCGGGGCCTCCGGCGTCGATCGGATCGAGCCGAAATACGTGTCGACGCCGAGCGGATCGTCCTCCGTGGGCACGCGGAAATTGCCGCACGAGGCGCCGCTCCAGCCGTAGGGCGCCGTGCCGCCGCCGTCGCCGACGCCCCAGTACCGCAGCATCGAGAGCGCGCGCATCTCGTCGGTGCCCTTCGTCTCTTGCTCCTCGACCGGATGCAGGCCCGCGGAGTTGCCGTAAAGCGCGACCTCGAAGAGCCCCGGCACGGGCCAGGCGCGGTTCAGCGCCGGATCGTCGCTGTACGTCACCGAGAACTCGCTGTTGTGACAGGACAAACACACCCTGTCCCGATGGAGGTACGAGCGCTCGAAGATCGCGCCGAAGTTCTGCCGACGCGCGCGCTCCATCTCGTACTCCCCGACGTTCGCGCCCGCGTACGGCTGCGACATCATCGCGAAGAGGTTCGCGCGGTACACCGGCGAGAGATCGTCGAGCTCGATCGCCGACGAGAGCAGCTGGTTCATGGTGAACCCGGGGTTCGGCGGCGTCTTCACGGTCGCGTCGTTGTCGCGCACCCACGCCGCGAGGTTGCCGCTGTCGAAGGCGGCGGCCGGCGGCGAGCCGTAGCAGCTCTGGAGCGACTTCGTCTCGATGCGGTTGACGCGCAGCGCGTCCATCAAGAAATCGCTCCAGCGTTGCCGGAAGGCGTCCTCGCCCATGAGCGCGCGCGCCACGATCTTGCGTGCGTTCACGAGATCGTCGCCGTACGGCGGGAGCGCTCCGCCGAGCTCGCCGAAGGGCCCTGCGGCCTCGAGGTCGGCCTTGCGGAGCGCGGTGATCGCATCCGCGTAGGCGTTCACCTCGGCCTGGCCCCAGGGCCTGCGGCCAGCGAGCGCGACGATCGCGCGACGCACCCACGCTTGATCACTCGACTGGCACTCGGTCCACACGTGCTCGGGCGTGTGCGGCGTCGGGCCCGCGTCTTCACCGCCGCCGGAGCCTCCGCTCCCGCCGCTCCCGGCGCTGCCACCGTCGCCGCCCGAGCCCGTCGAACCAGCCAGGTTCGTCTCACCATCCGAGCCGCTGCACGCGGGGAACACGGCCATCGCGGCCGCGCACGAGATCGCCAGCGTGAGCGCGGGAAGGCCGGAGAAAAGCTTGGTCTTCATGCCACCACCCCCAGCTGCCGCTGCTGCACGAGGAGCGCGGCGTCGATCTCCGTCGTCGCGCCCG
>JANMGF010000138.1:0-3543 GCA_031374535.1 Polyangium sp. (in: bacteria) | reverse complement strand
GCGAACGCATCCTCGGGCGCGGTATCCTCGGCCGGAGCAACGCTGAAATCGAGCGAACCCGGGTCGGCGACGGCCGTCTGCTCGAGCTCGCAGGTGTGGATGGCCAAACCCATGACGTTCTTCGTCGTCTTCTTGTCGATGCAGTTGCGGGCGACGACGAGCGGGCTCGAGAGCGTGGTGGCCCCGTCGGGGAGGGCGAGGGTGACGGTCTTGGTCGCCGGGGATTTGACGGGGTTCGAGGGATAGACGTCGGCCTGGTGGACCGAGAGCGCGGCATTGTAACGGGCAATGACGTCGCCGGTCTGCGCATCCATGACGACGACGGGCGCATACGGAATGGTGAGGCCCGGGGCATAAAAATGCCACGCGAGGGTATTGCCGCCGCCGGAAGGCCAGATCACGAGGCGCGCGGTCTCGGGGTTCATGGCGAGGCCGGCGAGCTGGGAGGCCTTGGCGACGACGTCCGCGGCCGAGAGCGACGGGACGACGTTCGCAGGCAGGTCCTCGGCGAGGCGGGCGGCGACGATCCGCGCGACGCCGTCCGCGCCGAACGAAACGGTGGCGCCGCGATGAAGCACGGGCACGCCCTGGTGCATCTGCGGGAGCTTGACGATGCGACGGCCGTCGCGCAGAGAGGTCGTTCGCGAAGAGCCGAGCGAGAGGCTCTGCGACCAGGGGGCACGGTCGGCGAGGACGGCCCGGGCCGAGGCGTCGAGCGCCGCGGGCCCCGCGTCCTTCACCGAGACGAGCGGCTTGGCCGCAGCGGGCGAGAAGGAGCCCACCTCGAGGAGCGTGCGCGGCCCGGAGGCGGCGAAGGCCGTCCCGCCGAGCGCGAGGACCATCAAGCTTGCCGTGAAAGAAGAGAGAAAGCGCATCGTAAACCCTTGCTTTCGGAAGTCTTAGGACCTGAGACAAGCCCGGGAAAGAGCGTGTCCGAATGCGATCCTAGGAACCCACGAAAGCGAGGGCAACGATTGGAATCGTGCGGCAAGAATATAGCGTGGAGGATACGCTAGTCGCGGACGCTTTCGCACACGGGGCAAGCCGACTTGAGGTGCTGGGTCGCGCGCTCGACGCGTCCCTGGGCCGCGGCGCATCGATCGTTTTCCTTGCCGGCGAGCTCGCAGAGGCGCGAGGCGGCGCGCTGCATCGAGGCGTAGGCACGGCAAGCGCCCTGGCACGGGGTCTCGGCGCTGCCTGAAGCGGAGGACATCGACTCCGGGGCAGGTGTCGTCGGCTTGGCGTCCGCCTTCCGGGCCACGGCAGGGGACGGGGAGGCGGTTCCAGCAGCCTGGGGGGTCGTCCCGGGCGGCAGGCCGGCCATCGCGTTGAGGAAGACGGTCTCGGAGCGCGAGAGCTCGGTGTCGGCCGCCTCCGGGGTCGCGAGGTCGTCCGAGGCGACCTGCGCCGCCTGCGCCATCGGTTCGGCCTGGGTAGGCGTGGCCTCCGGGGGGGACGGCGCGGGCTGCGGGGACGCGGCGCACGCGGCGAGGGCCCAGGGAGCAAGAACGATACAAAGGAACGCAGGGTGAAAAAGTCGCGATGGCATGCAAACCCCCCAGGGGACGCCCGGAGCTCCACGCGGAAAGCCCCAAATGCGATGAGGGCCGGCAACCTTTCGGCGACCGGCCCTTATCGTCTACTTTTACTTCCAGAGTGCAGCTCTTTCAGAAAGCTGCTTCGGGGTGCGAAGGGGGGGACTTGAACCCCCACGGTGTTACCCGCTAGCACCTCAAGCTAGTGCGTCTGCCAATTCCGCCACCTTCGCGCTCGGAACCGTCTGCTTCGAGGCGACGGAACCTACCCGTTTCACCCCCGGTGTCAAGCATATTTCTCACGAGGGGACGAAAGCAGGCCGGCGGGCCGGTCCTCACACCGTCAAGGCCGCGACGATCTCGCCGATCTCGAAGGGCTTGCGGACAGCCGTGACGCCCCAGTCCGCGGGCAAACCCGGCAGGGCGGCCATGTTGCCCGAGACCAGGATGAGCCGCACGGAGGGGCTCATCTCGCGGATCTCGGCGAGCGCACCCAGCACGTCGGCGCCAAACGGGGAGAGGTCGCAGAGCGCCGTATCGAAGCTGCCCGTCTTCAAGGCGAGCGGGAGATCGGCGCGCGCACGCACGTGCACGATCGTCGCGCCACGGCTCACGAGCGCCGCGTCGAGCAGATCGAAGACGGCGTCGTCGTCCTCCACGACGAGGATCCGTTTGCCCGAGAGGACCATCGCAGGCTTGCGGCTCGAGCGCGGCGGCGAAGGCGGTGAGGAGGAGCGTCGTGGCCAGCGCAGCTCGAAACGCGCGGAAGGTTCGGCCCGCACGAGCGAGAGAGATCCTCCCGATTCACGCGCGAGCGCAGCCGCATACCGAAGCCCGATGCCCGCGCCTCCCGCGCGCGTGGACACACCCGCGTCGAGCAGGTTGGCGCGACGCTCGACGGGCACGCCAGGTCCTTCGTCGGTCACGCCAAAGACGACGTCCGGGCCATCGAGCGCCGCGTCGAGCAGGACGGAGCCACGCGCAGGCGAGACGGCGACGGCGTTGAGCAAGAGGTTCGTCAGGATCTGGAGGATGACCGAGGTGCCACGCAGATGAGCCGCGTCGAGCGCCGGGTCGACCGAGGTGCAGAGCTCGACGCCGCCGCGTTTGGCCTCGGGTTCGCAGCCCTTGGCAGCGTCGGCCAGGATGGACGTGACCGAGGCCGGCGCCTCGTCGGGTACGTCGGCGCCGATCGCGCGACGGACGATCTGCCTCGCATGACGCGCGCGTGAAGCCGCGATGGCGAGGGCGTCCTCGACGGTGGGGATCGACTCGATCTCGCCGCGCGCCCGATCGATCCATCCAAGCACGACGGTGAGCGCGTTCGAGACCTCGTGGAGGACGCCCGCGAGGTCGCGATCACTCTGGCGTCGTGAGGTGGGTTCGACGTCGAGCCTCGAAGCCTCTGCCACGGCTCCGCGGCTCGCGTCCTGCGATGACCCTCGTCCGTGCGCCGCCTCGTCTCTGCTGCCGGTGTCGGACTCCGCCACGCCTCCAGCCTATCCCGGACCGAGGCGAGCGTGTACCCCCGGGACGCAGGCGCAGGGCGACGCGCGGGCCTACGGCGAGGGGGAGGGAGCCGAGAGCGAGGGAGCGAGCGGCAACGTGTACCGGCCGTCGAAGTCCGTCGATCCCTCGGCGATCTGAATCACCACGGTATCGGCTTCGGATCCGGCCGCCGTGACGGGCATCCAGGCGCGGATGGTCGCGCCCGCGAGGATCTGGCCGAGCGAATCGCGGACCTGGCCATTGAGGACGACGGGATACGGAAGGACGAGGGTCTGGAGGGCAAAGACCTGCCCGGTGGTGTCGTTCGGCTTCACGTCGAGCTGCGAGCGCACGAGCCACGGGTAAAGCGATCCCGGGGGCGGAACGATCTGGAGATCGACGAGCCCAGGATCGGCGGGCAAGGAGAAGTCACCCGCGAAACCAAGGGGCGTGGACGTGGGCTGCGAGGCAGGCGCGTCGGCGAGGAGGCGGCTCGAGAGGTAGGGGCGCGAGGGCAAAC
>JANMGF010000137.1:0-19762 GCA_031374535.1 Polyangium sp. (in: bacteria) | reverse complement strand
TTCATCGAGGGCGAGACGCTCGAGGATCGTATCGCGCGCGCAAAATCAGGCGCTCCGCTCGCCGTCGCCGAGGCGCTCGCCCTCTTTCGCGCCATCGTGCAAGGCGTCGCCGCGGCCCACGCCGAGGGCATCATGCACCGCGACCTCAAGCCCGCCAACGTGCTCATCCGCGGCAAGGACGGCATGGTCAAGGTCACCGATTTCGGCATCACCAAGGACGAGAGCGACGCGCAGAAAGGCAAGGGACAAACCGAGGGCGTCATCGGCTCGGTGCTCTACATGTCGCCGGAGCAATGCACGGGGAAGAAGGACCTCGACAAACGCGTCGACGTCTATTCGCTGGGGATCGTGCTCTACGAATTGCTGGTGGGCCACGTGCCCTTCGACGACGACAGCCATTACATGATCATGACGTCGCACGTGAAGGAGCCGCTCCCCAAGATCCGCGCGAAGAGGTCCGACGTGCCTGCGTGGCTCGAGGCCGTCGCCGAGCGTTGCGCCGCCAAACGTCGCGAGGACCGGTTCGGCTCGTGCGAGGAGATCCTCGCGGCCCTCGAAGCGCAAGGCCAGGGGTTGTCCGGCCAGACTGCGCCCGCCGCTCCGCTCCACATCACGGCGCCCGCGGCCCCTCTGTATACGAACGGGACGGCCCCGGGCGTCCCGCAGACCGCGCAGGCCGCCGCGTTCACGGCGCCGGGCGAGGAGCCGTCCACGAAACGCGGGCTCGCCGTGGGCCTCACCGTGGCGATCGCCGTCCTCGCAGGGCTCGGCATCTCGTATTCGCTCGGCTTGTTCGGCGCGCCCAAAGAAGAACGACGCGCCGCGGCCGACGGCGTGCCCGGGTCGGCCAGCACGACGAGCGTGACGCCACCTGGAGACACGAGTCCCGGTGCGGGGACAAACCCGGTCGGGAAAAACCCCCTCGCCGCCCTCGCGGGGCGCTGGCTGAGCGACAGCGGCCGGGAGTACGACGCGGTCCTCGAGGGCGACAGGCTCGAAATGCGGATCCGCGACGCCAAACCTTTTGCGTTGCAAGGATACGAGGAGGGCGAGGCCCGCTTCGTCCTGCGGGCTCTGCCTGGAAAACAGGACGTCTTTGGCGTCGAGGATCGCCTGCGGCCCAATCCACCCGCGGGGAACGAATACGACGTCGCGCTCGCCCGCTCGACCTGCCTCGTCCCGTACACCGAGATCGCTGGCATTCCCCTCGAAGCGCGGCTCGACGGCGGAAAACTCCGCGTCTCCATGGTGCAGACGCAGCCCCCCGCGACGAGTTACACGCTCTCCGGCAAACGCGTCACCGGCTGCAAAAACCTCACGGTCGCGCCCCTCACGCCGATCGAGAGTGTGCTCGGCAGGCCTTGAACGCCCGGATTACTTCCCCTTCCCAGCTTCGATACGCTGGAGGATGGAGAGCTCGTTCGCGAACATCACCTTGCGCTGGCCCATTTCGAAGACGGGCGCAGGGCCTCCCGGCCCCTGACGGCCTGGCTCGCCGGTCGGGCCGGTTTTGCCGAACCGACCATCTTTGCCCGCCTCTGGCTTGCATTTCGGATCCCCGGCCTTCAAAGCGCCGCCCTGTCCGCCTTGCCCCGCAGCGCCTCCCTTGCCGCCGAACCCGCCGTCCCCGCTTCCCCCGCCCACGGTCGCGAGCAGGAGGCGCCCCTTGAGTTTGTCCGCATTGGCGTCGTCGAGGATCACCAAGATCCGCCCGCCGGGGCCGCCGTCGCCGCCCCTGCCGCCGATGAGTCCATCCGTACCATTGCCGCCGTCCTCCCCCGTGCCGCATTCCTCCGTCGCGTCCTTGCCCGCCCTGCCCGGTGCGCCGGCCTGGCCCGTGATTCCGCGGCCGCCGTCGCCGCCTTGCGACTGGATCCGTACGGGTTTGTCGGACGAGGGGCTGATGAGGTAAGCGCGGCTCCCCGGCCAATCGACGCGGATGAGCGCGGCGTCAGGATAAAATGGCGTCGAGAGCGAGGTGATCGCGACCGTGACCTCGGGTGCCGCGCTGCCGTTGCGGCCGTCGTACCCGGGGGCTCCGCGGACCACATGCGCGTTCTTGCAATCGTAGACCGGCTTGAGCTGGGCCTCGCCCTCCATCGATTTCACGCCCCCGGCCGCCTCGAGCCAGGCGCGCAGGGTCATGCCCGTGTCGGCCGTCTTCAGCACGTCCGGATCGGGGACCACGATGAAATCGCGGTGCACCTGGGCCGCGCTCCCCGCGTACCGCACGAGGTCCGGCGCGATGACCATGTCGTCCTCCTTCATGCACCCCTTCTTGGCGTCGACGTTGCTGCAGGACGTTCCATCCTTCAGCTTGGCGACGACCTCGATCTGGAATGCATCGCCGGGGCAATACAGCAATTGCCCCGAGGCCGGACGCACCGAGACGTTGACCACGTTCTTGGGGTCGATCTGCGCGTGCGACGGGCCGCAACCGGTGAGGACGGGCAAGAGGCCGACGAGAGGGAGGCAGAGGGCGAGACGAAGGAAAGACATGGGCGCTTGACTCCTCGATTCCGGGAAAAACCTATCCATCAGGCGCCGCCGGCAGGCGGGACGTAGGGCGGCGTCTGCGGCCCCGTGGGCTGGCTCGACGGGGGTGACCACACGCCGGGCTTGCGTTTCGTCGGGTCGATCCCGGCCGCCTTGGCGCGCCAGCAGCCGCGGGGTACGTCTTGCCAAACCCCACTCACCTGCACGGCTTTGAGGAGCACGCGCCGGTTCACCGGATCGTCGACCTCGTCGCCCCGATCGACTGCGGGGCAATACTCGCCGTATCCGATGGGGACGAGCTTGGCTTTTTCGACGCCGCCGCTCACGAGGGCGTTCGCGATGGCCTGGGCGCGGCGCTCGGTGAGGTTCAGGTTGTAACTCTTGTCGCCCTTGCTCGAGGCGTGCCCCTCGATCTCGAAGCGCTGGATCTGCGGGACCTGCTTCAGGACCTTGGCGATCTCGGCGACGGTCGTTTTCGCGGCCGGGGTGAGCTCGGCCGAGTCGAGCTCGAAATCGATCTTTTTCGTCTCGGGGATGACGACCTCGTGCGAGGTCTCGTCGTACGCGACCTCCCCGGCGGCCTTGTCGGGGCAGCCGTCCTCGTCGCGGTATCCATTCTGGGTCTCGGCCTGCGCGGGGCACTTGTCGTTGACGTCCGCGATGCCGTCCTGATCCCGATCGGGCGAGGGACAGCCGTCGCTCGCGTTCGGCGGGAGGTTGTCCTCGGGCTGGACGGGGCACTTGTCCTTGGCATTGGCGACGCCGTCCTGGTCCTCGTCGTCCGAGGGGCAGCCGTCCTCGGCCTTCGGCGGCAAGCCGTCCTCCTTGGCGTAAGGACATTTGTCGTCGGCGAGCAGGACGCCGTCGTTGTCGGGATCGGTCGCGGGGCAGCCGTCGTTGGCCTTGGGGGCCAGGCCATCCTCGGCGTCCGCGGGGCAGCCGTCGTCGACGTCGGCTGCGCCGTCTTGATCGGTGTCGGCCCCGCGATCCACATCGCCGTACGTCGGCCGCGGCGCATAACCGGAGCCACACGCGGCGGGCGCGAGCGAGAGGAGCAGGGCGAGGAGGGGAGTACGAGCGAGGGTCGTTCGGGGAGGCATGACTCGGCTTGGTTTTCGCGCGAAGGCGCGGGCAGCCGAAGAGTCTAGCCGGCCTTTGCGCCGTTGGGAAGAAAATGAAGAGATGCGCGCCGGGTCAGTTGCAAACGTTGTCGCAGCTCATGGTGGCGCACTGGTTCACCTGCTGGGCCTGGACCGCGCCGCCCGGGTTCTGGGCGAGGCACGTCTGCGGGCAGGACATGTTGCCCTGGGGGCAGGCCTGGACGCATTCGATGAGCGCCGTGCAGGCCGGGTTGCCGATACACGCCTCGAATTGCTGCTCGCATTGCTGGGCGAGGCAAATCTCGCAGGCGCCGACCTGGCCCGAGCCGGGGCACGAGGGCGCGCAAAGCGTACCCGCGCAGCTCGACGCGAGGATGAACTCGGAAAAACCGAGCGAGTTCACTTGATAACAGGCGTCCGCGCAGGGTTTGTCCATCGGCGGACATGCTTGGAGACAGGAGCCGATTCCCGGACAGGCCGACTCCGCGGCGCAGTCGCAGTACGCCATGTTGCACTGCTGGAACAAACATGCACCACACCCGTCCGGGGGCGCCATACACGCCTGGCCGCCGCCGCCCGCGCCGCCCATACCCCCGACGCCGCCCATACCCCCGACGCCGCCCATGCCTCCGGCGCCGCCCGAGCCGCCCATGCCGCCCGCGCCGCCCGCGCCGCCGTCGCCGCCGGTCCCCCCGCCGCCCGTGCTGCCCGTGCTGCCCGTGAACGCGCCGCCCGTCGTGTCGGCGACGTCGCTGCCGCATCCGCCAAGGACGAACGGAACACCGAGAATCCCAGTACCCAAGACAAGAAAGGAAATGATCCGGTTCATGGACGATGCCATAACATACCTCCGGAGACCTTGGACCTCCGACGAGCGACCCAAGTAAAATCATCGTGGCGAACCACACACGGCGGCCGGGCCGGCGAAGCCTCGAAACATCCACCAGCGCTTGCCATCGGCGCTTGCCATCAAGGCCGAAAGTGGGGAGGCTTCGGGCGTGATGGGTCCCGACGATCGTGATGTCCTTGCGGAGGCTTCCGAGAGCGCGCTCGTGCCGGCCGAGGCCCTGCTCGGGCCGCCGCGGGCGAAGGTGCGGGCGTCGGTCACGCGGATGCCTGGCCACTGGTTCGTCGTGGCAGCGTCGAACGAGCTCGGGGAAAAGCCGATCGCGCGGATGCTGCTCGGGGTGCCGCTCGTGCTCTTCCGCGACGGCGAAGGCAAGCTGGGGGCGCTGCTCGACCGCTGCCCGCACCGGAACGTGCCGCTCTCGATCGGCGAGGTGGTGGAGGGGCAGCTCCAGTGCATGTACCACGGCTGGCGTTTCGACCGCGGGGGTTCCTGCCGGTTCGTGCCGTCGCTCCTCGGCGACTCCGCGGCGAAGGCGCGCAACGCCCCGAGCTACGCGGCGAGGGAGCAGGACGGGTTCGTATGGGTGTACTCGACCCCGAACGAGACGCCGAAGACCGAGCCTTACGCGTTCCCGCGGCTCGGCGAGAAGGGGTATACCACCGTGCGGCGGCGCGTGGAGGCCGAGTGCACGATGCACGCCGCGCTGGAGAATGCGCTCGACGTGCCGCATACGCAGTTCTTGCACCGGGGCCTCTTCCGCTCGAAGACGCGGGGCATCGAGATCACGGCGCAGGTGAAGCGCACGCACGACCGCGTGGTGGCCGAATACGTGGGCGAGCCGCGCCCGTCGGGCCTCGTCGCGCGGATCCTCTCGCCCTCGGGCGGGATGGTGACGCATTTCGACCGATTCATCCTGCCCTCGATCGCGGAGGTCGAGTACATGATTGGCACGGAAAACCATTTCCTGGTCTCGGCCGCGATGACCCCGGTGACGGATTTCCTGACGCACATCTATGCCGTGGTGAGCTTCCGGGTACGGCTTTTCCCGGGCTGGCTCCTGAAGCCCTTCTTGATGCCGCTCGGCCTCAAGGTCTTCGCGCAGGACGCGGAGCTCTTGAAGTTGCAGACGGAGAACATCAAGCGGTTCGGGGGCGAGCAATATGCGTCGACGGAGATCGACGTGCTCGGCCGGCACATCTGGCGGCTCATGCGCAAGGCCGAGAGGGGTGGTGTGTCGAGGGACGAAGATGTGCATGAAGAATCGGTGAAACTGCTCGTGTAGGCGAGGTTCCAGGTAAAACCAGTTCCAGAAAGAAAAACTTTCACCGGGGCGAGGAGCGTGGTAGGCGATGGGCAAGGAGGGCTCGAATATGGGAGAGCCGGCACGCAAGCTGGGCGTCACGTTCGCCGAGTACATCGCCTTCGAGGAGAAGAGCGAGACGAAACATGAGTACAGAAATGGCGAGATCGTCGCGATGGCGGGGGGGTCGCTGGAGCACGCCCGTCTAGCGATGAGGGTGGGACTCGCTCTGGGTATCCAGCTCGAGGGACGACCCTGCGAGACGTTCAGCTCCGACGCGCGCGTCCGGGTGCTCGCCACGGGGCTCGCGACGTACCCCGACCTCAGCGTCGTCTGTGGCAAGCTGGAGCGGGACCCGGAGCACAGGAACACCTTGACAAACCCGACCGTGCTCGTGGAGGTCCTCTCCCCGAGCACCGAGGCGTACGACCGCGGGGACAAGTTTCATGACTACGAGCAGATCCCCTCGCTGAAGGAGTACGTCCTCGTGTCGTCCGAGCGTCGGCGCATCGAGGTGTTCCGCAGGCAGGAAGATGGCTCGTGGATGTATTACAACATAGTCGATAGAGGGGTGGCCGAACTCGCATCGATCGGCTGCAAGCTCGACCTCGACGAGGTCTACCGCAATCCGCTGGAAGAGTCCGCGTAAGCCCTCACGCCGCCGCCGTCCTCGACAGGCTTTCCTTCGCACCAGAGGTAGAACCATGCGAAATGCTCTTTCCTTCAGCGTCCTCGTTGTTGGCCTCGCCCTCGCCGCGTGTTCTCCGGAGACACGCGAATACCCGACCGGCGGGACCGGCGGCGGTGGATCGGGTGCAGGTGGTCCGGGCGGCGGCGGGTCGGGCGGCAATCCGAATTGCGAGGCCGGCACGGACGATTGTGACGGAATGCCCGGGTGCGAAACGCCGGTCACGGACGACCCCAAGAATTGCGGCGGATGCGGCATCACGTGTTCGCTCTCGTGTATCGCCGGGGTGTGCAACGATCCAGCGCACATCACCGCGGGGTACGACCATACCTGTGCCCTCACGGCGCTCGGGGATCTGTATTGCTGGGGCCGGAACGAATCCGGGGAGGTCGGCATTGGCAGCGGGATCATGGCGTATACGCCGGCCAAGGTCGCGACCTCGAGCAAGGTGATCCACGTGGATGCGGGCGGCGGCCGGTTCAACGTGGGAGGCACCGAGCAAGTCCTCGCGCACACCTGCGCGGTCCTCGACGACACCACGGTCCAGTGCTGGGGCGCGAACGGCACGGGCCAGCTCGGCATCGGCCAGGCGGGCTGGCGTGATACCCCGACGACCGTGGTAAGCCTCGTGGGCGCCGTCTCCGTGAGCACGGGCGGGCGGCATACCTGCGCCCTGACGAACAAGAACGAGCTCTTCTGCTGGGGCGCCAACGATCGAGGGCAAATCGGCATCGGGACCATGACCCCCGAGGAGGTCACGCCGGTCCAGGTGCCGCTCGCCGACGTGCGCCAGGTATCGGCCGGCATCGAACACACGTGCGCCATTCTGATGGACAACACGCTTTATTGCTGGGGCGGCGATGGATTGATGGGGCCGCTCGGGCTCGGCGGCGGCGCCGACCAGCCCTCGCCGAAGGTCGTGAGCCTGACGGGCGTGGATCAGATCGCCTCCGGCTCGAGCCATAGTTGTGCCTTGAAGGGCGGGCAGCAATATTGCTGGGGCAATGGATACCAGGGGCAGCTCGGCATCCAGGACGAGTACACGTGGCGCACGACGCCCACGGACCCCTCGGCGCTCCCGAGCCCCATCTTCGTGTCGGCGGGGCCGCAACACACGGCGAGTATCTCCAGCGAAGGCGGCGGACAGGTCTGGGTGACGGGCGTCAACACACCGCTCGGCAATGGCACGACCGACACCACCTACGTCCCCGTGGCCGTGAACCTCTTCGATGCGGTCGAGATCGCCGCAGGATCACGCCATACCTGCGTCACGACGAAGAAGGGGCAGGCCTTTTGCTGGGGCGGCAACGGGGCGGGGCAGGTCGGCAGTGGTGCCCCGTCCGAAGATGTCCTCGCGCCCGTGCCCGTCGTCTTCTTGCCCTGACAGATCCCGATTTTCCGCCCTGGGCCTCTCGTGGTAGGGGTGGAGGCGCGCGGGCGTCATCGCTGCCGGCCGGTGCAGCGCATCTTCGGGCGTCCAGAGGGGTCCTTGCCGTGAAAGCCACGTATGCATTGAGCAAGCCGACGGTCGTCGTCGGTGAGTCCACCAAGCTATCGCTCGTCGTCCGCTTCGGATCGGACGGCAAAAAGGAAGACGCGCCGAGGAGAAAGCTGAACCTGAGCCTCGTCCTCGATCGCTCGGGATCGATGGGCGGAACGCCGCTCCGGCAGGCCATCAAGGCCGCGCAGTCGCTCATCGGGGAGATGAAGGAAGACGATCGGGTGAGCGTCGTCATCTTCGACGACAGCGCCGACACCATCGTCGATCCCACGCCCGCCAAGGACAAAAAGACCATCCAGGACAAGATCGGCAAGGCGCGCGCGGGCGGCTGCACGAACCTCTCGGGCGGTTGGCTCGAGGGCGTCAAGCACGTCAAGAAACACGCGAAGACGGACGAGGTGAACCGCGTCCTGGTCCTCACGGACGGCCAGGCAAACATGGGGATCACCGACCCGGCCGTGCTGAAGAAAACGGCCGGCGACAAGGCGCGGGAGGGCGTCGTGACGACGACCCTCGGCTTCGGATCGGGCTTCAACGAGGACTTGCTGATCGGTATGGCCCGCGAGGCCGAGGGCAACTTCTATTTCATCGAGTCGCCCGAGGACGTCGAGCAGGTCTTCAAGATCGAGCTCGAAGGTTTGTCCTCCGTGATCGGACAGAACCTGGTGGTCAGCGTGCGTCCGGACGAGGTCGTCGAGCACGGCTGGGTGCTGAACAAATATCGCATCCAGGAGAAGGGCAACGAGCTCGAGGTGACGCTGGGCGACGTGTACGCGGTCGAGGAGAAGGTCCTCGCGCTCGAGCTCGAAGTGAAGCCGTCGAAGGCGGGGACGATCAAGCTCGCGTCGATCCAGTTCCAGTACCAGACGGTGCTGGACGGCTCGATCAAGGACTCGTCGGGCGAGTTCGTCGTGACCGTGAACGCGGGCACGGCGGAGGAAGCCGCGGCGGCGGTGCAGGACATCACCGTCATCGGCGAGGCGCGACGGCTCGAGACGGCGAAGCTGAAGGACGAGGCGGTCGATCTCGCGGACAAGGGCGACCTCAAGAACGCAGCGCAAAAGCTGCGGAAGATGGCCGAGGATCTGCGGAGCAGCCCGCTCGCGAACCAGTTCGCGTTCGCCGAGGAGATCGAGCAGCTCGAGCATTTCGCCGACCGGATCGAGAAACGCTCGTACGACGGCGTGCTCCGCAAGGAGCTGCGCGATCAGTCGTATCAGGCCGGGGCGCGGAGCCGCGGGGATCTCGCGCAGCGCGGCACGACGGGCGGGAGCGCGGCGAGCTTGGACACGGTCACGAGCGCGGACGGCGGCGTCGTCGTGCGTTGCGAGAAGGAGGGCGGCAAGCTCCGGATCAAGGTGATCTCGGACGGCTTCGATTCGTCGAAGAACGTGCAGTTCCCGCGCGCGCTCCGGCAGGAGGGCGTGACGTACCTCGTCGAGAACGTCGTGGGGAGCAACGACGCGAGCTTCTACCGCGCGGCGGGCTGGATCAAGCGGCTGCTCCGGCCGGGCGAGACGGTGACGGCGAGCTCGGGTGGATCGACGCGGCGCGCGGCATCGTCCACGAAGGCGGCGAAGGCGCCCGCGACGGCGGCGGATCTGCCGACGTGCACGGAGATCGGGAGCGGCGTGCTCGTGCAATGCGTGCCCGAGGGCAAAAAGCTCCGCGCGCGCGTGGTCTCGGACGGCTACGACCCGAACTACAACATCCGCTTCCCGCGCAGCATCCGCGAGCTCGGCGTGCTGTACGTCTGCGACGAGGTCGTCGAGGCCTCGGGCGGCGGCTCGTACATCGCGGGCGGGGAGATCAAGCGGCTCATTCAGTAGGAGGAGCTGCCACGGTTCACGAGGCAAGGCCGCTCAGCCGAGGCGCGAGCGGCCTTGCCTCGTTTGCCACCATGGAACCTCGCGGCGTGGGTGAGTTGACAGCGCTGCCGCGCCTCGACTAGCGTCACGGCGGAGCTTCGGCTGCTGACCCCACGACCCCCTCATGACCACGTCGTCCTCTCGGCATCTTTGGGAGCAGAAGCTCCGGTCCTTCGGTACGCGCCCCGAAGACCTCGTCATGCTGGACGAGACGGCCACCCCCGGGGAAAGCATTCGGTACCTCGACCTCGTGCGCGGGGCGAAGAACGACGCAGGCTCGCTCTGGCCGAAGGCCGTCGTGGAGGTGAAGGGACAACCCGTCCTTTACGTGGTGGATGATATCGAAGCTGCGCGCGCCGGAAGCGCTGGGCTTTCGCGTCTCCGCCGGGTCCTCGCGTTTCGCGCCGGTTCCGATCACCTGGCCATCTCGGAGCCTGGGCGGCTCACCGTGCTCCCGGTCGCGCCGACATCCGACGAAGAGCTGAAACAACAAACGAGGATCGTGAATCAGGACGCCCCGGGCGCGCCTGCGTTGGTGCCTTCCTTAGCATTCCCGCCACTTTTCGATCGCGATCGTCGGCACGCAGAGAACCCATCGAGCGCGGTTGAGGTTCATGCGCTCCTCTACAAGCTCCTGACCGGCACGACGACGACACTCACCGAAGCTGGTATTGACGACCTGGACGCGCTATCGCTCGTTGGTCGCGCGCTCTTCGTGCGGTTCCTCGTCGACCGCAGCGTCTTGCGGGACGGCGAGCTCGTCACGATCTGTGGAGCTCGCACCGAAGACTGCTTCGCGACGGCCGAACATGCTTCACGCGTCTGCAAATGGCTCGACGAAACCTTCAACGGAGATTTTCTGCCGTTGCCGAGCGCTGATTCGATCCGCTGGTTCCGCGGATTGCCTCGTGCGGTGTTCGACGCGTTGAGCAAAATATTACTTCGCGCGACGCCGACAGGTCAACTGCACCTCGTCTGGGGGAACGAATGGAACGACCTGCGCTTCGACCATATCCCTGTCGGACTCCTGAGCCAGGTGTACGAAGACCACGCGCACAAATTCGATCCCGTGCTCGCGGACATGACGAGCGTCCGGTATACGCCGCGCCACATCGCCGAGTACATGGTCGACGAAGTGTTTTTTGCGCTCGGTGAGAATGCCCATCGCGCGCGTGTCCTCGATCCTTCCGTGGGAGGAGGCGTTTTCCTGGTTGCGGCATTCCGTCGACTAGCGGCTGAACGCTGGCAGGCCGAGGGCAGTGCCCCGAACACGCGCAACCTGCGCAAGATCCTGTACGAACAACTCCGCGGCTTCGATATCAGCGCGCCTGCGTTGCGCCTCTGCTCGCTCGGGTTGTACCTGACCGCTATCGAGCTCGATCCGAATCCATCGCCGCAAAAAGGGCTGAAGTTCGACGAGCCGCTGCTCGGGACCGTACTTTTCGACGTCCGCGCCGACGACGAGCGGCAGGCGCTGATCAAGTTTGAGCCGCAATGTTCAAGTTTGGCGATCTGCGGTAGCGAGCGACGAACGCGAGGCGTAGGGTTCGGCCAGCTCGATAAAGCGCCACGCCGATGACGCTAGATACACCACCGGGGCGACTGGACCGCAACCTCGTCTCAGAACGTCACAATCGTGACGCTCACCCTAGCTCGCACCTTCTACAAGGTGACAAACGACGTTGACGCGCTTCTCGAACGGGAACACGTTGGCCACGGCCTTGTACCGCCGATGCGTGTCTTCGATACGACGTTCGCGTCCCTCAAAGGAGAGCAGAATGAGTGCACACAAACTGGACAAAGCAATGGAGTTACGCGAAAAGTCAGCAACGGCGTATCACGCGCTGACGTCTGGAATGCATAGTGGAGTCTCAAAGGTTCGACAAGAAGAGCTCCTAAAAACTTGGGAAGCGGCACACCAAGCTTGGTGGGATGAGATTCAACGGGTGGTTGCGGCCGGGTGAGCAAATGCATCCACGTGAGGGGCGTGGAGGTTGTCAAGATGCGGGTTGATCAACTTTGATCAGGACCGAGCGGCACGTTTACATCGGCAGCCTGGATGCAACGCATGTCGGCGTGGAGCACCGCGGGCAGTACGACGTGGTCATCGGCAATCCGCCCTGGAAGAGCTGGGCGAAAACGAAGAGCGTTCGGAAGCTTGACATCGTGGCACAGCATACGATCGTGGCGGAGACCGTGCGTACCACCGTACGTGAACGCCTTGGGGATGCGTCCGCGCGAGATTACACGATGGTCGATCGTGTCCCCGATCTCCCCTTCGTATGGCGCGCCATGGAATGGGCGAAGGAGGGAGGCCACATTGCCATGATCCCGCACGGCCGTGTCCTGTTCAAGCAATCGGACGCAGGGCGAAGATCACGGAACGAGCTCTTTCGCGCCATCTCGGTCGATGGCATCTTGAATGGGACGGCCCTGCGCGACACTGATTTTTGGCCCGAGGTGAGAGCGCCGTTCTGTCTCTTGTTCGCGCGGAACGTTCGACCTTCGGATGATGCCTCCTTCTGGTTCGTGAGCCCAGAGCTCGAGAAGGAGCTGAATGATCAGGGCGGATCCGATCCAACCCGAAAGAAAAAGCCGGCGAAGGACCTGTGGGGGATGCCGAAGCTGACGCGAGATGCTTCGTTGCCTTTCCTCATCGATCCCCAACGACGCGGGCTACCGTCCGTCCAGCATGGGATCTGCATGCAACACCCGCGCGCACGCTCCCTCTACGATGCCCCTCTGGTTCTCGTCCCCAAATCACCGCCCGTGCAGCGGAGAACACCGGCCGCGCACCTTTCCCTCGAGAGACTGGCTTTCAACGAATCGTTCACAGGATTCAGCTGCGCCGGTCATGCCGATGGCAATATGCTTGCCCGGTACCTATTTTTGCTCTTCAATAGCAATTTGCTTGAATACTACGCGTTGATGACCTGCGGAGAATTTGGATTCGAGCGAGATGTCATCCAGGTAGGCAGCGTGAACCGGCTGCCCTTCAGGCCCCTCGAGAACCTCCCGCCATCCTTGAAGAAGGACGTCGAGCAACTCTCCAATGTGCTCATCCGACAAGGTCGGGCCGCGCTCGACGACGTCGATGCGTTCGTCGCGACCGTGTACGGGTTGACCAGGGCCGATCGTGAAGTCATGCGCGATACGCTAGCCATCGGGCCTCCTTTCGCACATACGCGAGAAAACGCCCAGTCGCGCCCGAGTACAGAACAGGTGGGCGCGTATATCGAGCGATTACGTACGCTCATCTTGCCCTTTCTCACACGCCGCGGACGCACGCTCACCGTACGCATCCTTCGCGATGTCTCCACCGAGCCCTGGCTCCTCGTACAGATCGACAGCCACCGGGAAGGCACCTCGCCTCCGCCGATGCGCAATGGCGCGGCGCTCGGCGAGGTGGTCGATGCGGCGGACTCACTTGCCGCGACACGCATCGTAGCGGTGCATCCGCCCGCGACGCTTCTCGTCGGTATCGTCGCGCAATATCGTTATCTCACGCATGCTCGGGCTCGATCTCTTGCAAGAACACGCGAACACGTTGCTCGGGGAGGCCGGGAAATGACGAGAGCGCGAGGCCGAGCGATGCGCCTCGGTGTCGGGCCGGGGGTCGTAGGACGATCACCCGAGGATGAAGCGAAAACGTACGGGATGTTCGTGGAGTGCAAAATCATCGAACACTCGAAGGATGACCACAGCATCGAGCACTATTGCAAGAATGGACTCCGTCGGTTTGTGGAGGGCGAGTACGCTTGCGTGATGCCGAGTGGCATGATGGTGGCTTACGTGCGCAAGAAGAAGACCATCGCGCGTCATCTCACGCCGTACCTTCAAAACCGCTTGCATGACTACGAAGTTCAATCGTTGCCTACCCTGCACCCGCGCAGAAGCTCGCAAACACCCCCGCCCGTCTATGTTTCGACGCACGGCCGATCGAAGGCCCTGGTCGGCACCCGTGGACGCTCCCCCGGGGTGATCGAGAACACGCATCTCTGGCTCGACGTCGCATGATCCCAGGTCGTGGGGGTGCGATCTGAGCATGCAGACCGCACAAATCGTCGACCGTGGGTGTCGACGCGCGGCGAGGGGCACGCGTCACGACGACCGGCGACCCTCGACCCGGAGGAAAGGGGCACGCGTCACGATGACCGGCGACCCTCGACGCGAGGAGCAGGCCACAAGTCACGATGACCGGCGACCCTCGACGCGAGGCTCAGGCCACAGTCACGACAACGGCCCGCCGCCGCTCCTCTGCCCGTTCGCGCGGGAGCAAATGCTTGCCGTGGGACGTACACGCCCGGGAGCACGGGCGTCCGCTGCACGCGTGAACTGGCCAGCCGGGCAGGGCCTATCCAAACGGGGAAATAGGTTTCCCTCGGCCCCCTGGCCAGGGTACGCTCCCCGCGTCCCATGGCTCGCCCGACCCCAAAAAGCTCCGCAAAACGAACCACGAAACGCACCACCAAGCGTGCGCTCGAAGCCGGAATCCCCGCGTGGGCCGCGCTCAACAATCGCGGCAACGAAAAACAGGAGGACGGCGACCTCGAGGGGGCGATCGCCGATTTCACGGAGGCCGTCGAGCTCGCGCCCGAGGAGCACGCTCCGCTGTACAACCGCGGCAATGCTCGGTCGCTCGCGGGGGATACGGCGGGGGCGATGGACGATTACACGGCCGCGATCGAGCTTTCGCCGGCATTCGCGCCCGCCTGGCAGCGGCGTGGCCTCACGAAACAACGGCGAGGCGATCTGCACGGAGCGCTCGAAGATCTGGATGAAGCCGTGCGCCTCGAGCCGGACGAGCCGAGCGCGCTCGGGGAACGCGCGGCGTTGCGGGCCCTGCACGAGGATTTCGCGGGCGCCGTGGAAGACTGCGAACGCGCCCTGGCCAAAGCCCCGCCCGACTGGCAGAACCGCCCGAACACCGAACACCTTTTGTCCACCATCCAGATGGCCGGGGGGGCGAAAACACGTGAGAGATCAGCGATGAACGGTAAAACCAACGGAAAGAAAAACGGCAAGAAGACGACACGCAAGGCGGCCGCGGTGGTCCATGAAGCCCCGAGGACGGCCTCGATGGTCGTCGAAGAGGTGCTCGGGGGCTCGGGGTTTTCGTTCGCCCGCGCCGACGACGAGCAGGGGTACATCGACTACGTGGCCCGCGTGACCCAGGGGATCGTGGAGGCGTTTGCCGTCCGCCTGTCCGAGGAGCTCGAGCGGGTCGTGCTCTACGTGTTGTTCGAGCCCAAGGCGAAGAAGGAGCTGCGGCAGGAGCTCGCCGAGTTCGTCACGCGCGCGAATTTCGGCATGGGGGATGGCAATTTCGAGATGGACTTCGACGACGGATCCGTTCGGTTCAAGATCTCGCTCGATTACACGGACGAGCCGCTCTCGCCGCTGCTCCTGCGAAACATGATCTACGACGCCATGGATACGACCGAGGTCTACGCGGACGCACTCGCGCGGGTGATCGCCGGGAAGTCCAAAGCAAAAGCGGCCGTACGTGCGGCGGAAAAGGCCGCGGTAGAGGCCGGCACGTTGTGAGGTGGACGGCGGGGGCTCGGCGCCTCGGCTGCCTCTTGTACCCAGCCGGAGACATGCGAAAGTAGCTCGCTGGAGGGTTTCGATTGCCTACCGCTCGGGATGGCTACCTCGCCGTGTTCGCATCGGCGCGCAGCGACGCGGGACGCGCGATGGCCCTGGCCAACGTCGCGGCTCTGCTCGCGCACCGCGGCGACAAAGTTCTCGTCGTCGATCTCGCCGTCGACTCGCCCACGCTCACGCGATATTTCCCGGACGAACCGAAGCGTCGCGCCGCCACGCCGAGCGCCCCGCGGCAAAGGCCCGCGCCCGGCGTCGTCGACCTCTTGGCGTCGGTGCGCGAAGAAATCCGACGTTTGCCGGCATCACGCGGACCCGCAGGCGGAGGAGCCGCGCGCGAGATCGTCGAGCGCATCGTGGAGGCAAACGACGGCGCGATCCGGCGCATCCCCCTGCGTTATCCCGGTCTGCCCGAGGACCGGACCGTGGAGCTGCACTTCCTGCCCGTGGGCGGCGAGGACACGCCACGCGAGCGGAACCGTCCGCTCGAAGGGCTCGAGGCGTTTCCCGGGGTGCTGGAGGAGATCGCCACGGCGCTGCGCGGGCGTTACGACGCGGTGCTCCTCGACGCGCCGACGGGCGAAAGCGAGACGACGGCCCTCCTCGCGTCGCACTTCGCCGACAAGCTCGTGCTGGTCCTCGACGACGCGTCGCTCGAAGAGGCGATCGATCTCGGCGCATGGGCGCATGGACGGCGCGCGATCGCCTCGACGGACAGGCCGATCCACCTGTTCCCGCTGCTCGTGCACGTCGCGGATGGCTCGGCGGGCCGCGCGTTCGTGGAGGAGGCGCGTCCGCGGCTCGAAGCGCTCCTGCGTTCGAGCCTCGCGCTCCCCTCGTGTGACCTCTCGCTCTACGTCGAGCTCGCGCAGATCCCGCAACGAAGCAACATGAAGCCCGCCCCGCGCCTCGCCGCAGAGGTCGAGCCGACGTCGGATCCGCAAGGTCTTTCGCACGCGTACTTTCGTTTCGTGCAGTGTCTCTCGAAGTCGAGCCCGATCAAGGTCGGGGCGCGGGCGCGGCCCATGTCGGCGGAGCTGCTCTCGGCCATCGAAGCGCGGCGCGCGACTCCGCTGGCGGCGCCCGAGAGTCCCCGCATCCCTGCGGAGAGGCCGAGCTCGTCAGGGCTCGGGGCGTCCTCCACCACCACGCCGGCCCCGTCGCCTACCTCGAGCCCTTCGTCTTCAAGCCGCGGGGTCAGCACCACCGAGCGCCCAGCGCGTGGCGACGTGCTCTCCTCGCGCAAGCTCTCGGCGCAACACGCCGAACGACTGGCCGAGGCGATGGCGCTGCGTTCGCAGGGCCGGAACGCCGAGGCCGCGAAGATCTGCGCGGCGATCGTGCGTGAAGCGGTGCGCGACGAGCGCGGCAGCAAAGAGACGGCGAAGGCGTTCCTCGCGCTCGGCGACCTCTCGGCGCAGACGGAGACCGGCGAGTACGACGAGGTCGTGCGGCGGTTTCACGAGCGCAGGCACGAGGATCCCGAGATCTTCGAGTCGGTGCTGCTCGCGCTCTACCGCAGGGGCAAGCGCCACGCGGCGCGCGAACGATTCGCCCTCGCGACCGACAGCCTCTCCGCCGCGCTGGAGCTCGCCGGGGAGTGGAAATTCACCGGACCGGCCTCCTCGGTCGACCTGCGCGCGCTCGCAGCGGACGCGGCGCTCGCGCTCGGGGTGATCTCGATCGAACGAGGCGACGATGCGCGCGCGCTCGCGGCCCTCGGTCACGCGGTCCTGGCGACGGCCGGCGGGGCCAGCACGGCGCAACGCGAGACGGAGGCGGCCGCCGCGTGCCTGGCAGTGCTCGTGCTCGCGCGCGCGGGAAGGCCGGACCAGGCTGCCGAAACAGCGAGCGTGCTGCGCGAAAAGCTCGGCGCCTCGCCCCCCCCGCCCTTCGACGCCATCGCGGCGATCGCGGCGGCCAACGAAGGCGCCTCGCTCGGACTCGCGGGCCGGTACGACGAGGCGCTCGTTTTGCTCGGATCCCTGCGCGAGCGGCTCCTCGGCACGTGGCAGAGCCCGTTCCACGAGGTCGCCGCCGCGGCCGCTCACAACGAGGTGGCGGTGCTCGCGCGCGCGGGGCGCCCCGAAGCGGCGCTCGAACGGCTCGCGTGGGTGCGCGCCTCGCTCGGCGGCCTCGGCGCGGTCGTGCATCGGGTGCGGTTTTCGGCCGCGCTCCTCGAAGGACACCTGCTCTCCACGCTCGGCCGCAAAGAAGAGGCGATCACCAGCCTCGAAGGCTTGCAGGACACGCTCCGCTGGGTCGATGTTTGTCTCGACCACCCGGGCGAGATCTACATGCGCGAGCGCCGCGCCGACGTCGCCTGGTACCTCACGTTGATGCGTGAACAGGCCCGCGGCGTGGACGAGCTGCCGGGCCTCCTCCAGGCGAGCGAGGAGGAGGGCGACGCGCGTCACAGCCGGGTGCACCTGCGCGCGGCGCTCGAGCTCGTGCGGCATGGCCGGAGGCTCGACGATCTCGGCGCCCATCGCGCGGCCATCGCCTGTTACGAGGAGGCGATGGCGCGGCTCGAACGGGCGGGTTCACGGCCTCCCGGCGACGCGGCCATGCTCGCGTGCGCGGGCCTCGTGGCCCTCTCGCGGGGCGCGGCGCAGCGCGGGATCCCGCTCCTCCGCAAGGCGGCCGAGCAAGGGGGAACAGCCGCGATCCAGTGGTCGGTCGAGCGTATGCGTGGCGAGGGCCTCGACGTCGATACGCTCGTGACGGCCGTGCGCGAGGCCTTCGACTGGGTACCGCGAGATCGGACCGACGGCCTCCGCGCCGCGGATTCCAACGGTGTCACGTTGATCCGCGCGCTCGTCTACCCGGGCCGCCCGCCCGAGGCGCTCCTGCCTTCCCTGCCCTTTCCGCCCTCGGGCGCGCGTTTCGCGGCCTCGGCCACGCCCGCGCTCGCCCCCGATGCGCCGGGCCTCGAACACGCTGCTGCGATGGCGCACGTCGGCCGCCTCCTCCTGCTCGAGCCCCCCGACGGCACGGAGAACGACCTCTCCACGTTTGGTCCGCTCGCGACCGAACCCGCGTCGTCCACGCACCCTGCATTCACGACGCCCTCGTGGCCCGAGCGGCTCGGCGGCTTCCACGGCTCGGCCGAGGAGACGGCGAACGCGATCGACGCGCTTTACCCGCGCTCCTCCCCCATCGCGGCGCTCGTGCGTTTTCAATCGACGCGGCCCGACGGCGTGATCACCGCGGCGCCGCCCCTCGCCATCGAGGTGGAGGTGCGGGAAGGCGCGACGTTCCGCCTCGCCGTGCTCCACGACGTCCACGGCCACGATCGGCTGATCTACGACGGCATCACCTCGATCCAGGTCCGGGACGGCCAGGGCCCCTCGGCGCCGCGACGCGTCTCGACGCCCCTTCTTGCGTTGTGGCGCGGGCTCGCGACGGGTCCCCACGCGGCGTTTTCGCTTTCGGTCGCGCCGACCTCGCCGTCCCCGACGACGATCGTGCTCGTTGGCTCCCCGCGTGATCCGGGCACGGGGATCCTCCGCGTCGAGCTCCACGTCGACCGTGTGCTCGTGGCGCGTGGGGATCCCGCGGCGTTGCGGCGCGTCGTCGCCGAGGATCTCGACAGCGTGGTCCATCGATTCGACATCGAAGCGACGGTGGGCAAGATCGAAAATGCGCTCTTCGGTAGCATCCCGGGGCTCTGATCGTCCTGGCGAGAGCACCGCGCTCGAGCGCGATCGTCTGGTCTATCGCAAGGACGGAGGCTCCACGGCGCCCGTGACCTCGAAGAGCTCGTGCTCGCCGGTTTTTCCTTTCACCTGCACGCGCGCGGTTTTTCCGACGGTCACCCGCTCGGAGACCTCGCGGAAAACGGAATCCGAGACGAGCAAACGGCAGCCCACTTCCTTGGTCGCCGATTCGATGCGGCTCGCGAAATTGACGGCGTCTCCGATCGCCGTGATCGTCTTCCGTTCGCTCGATCCGATCGGCCCGACGACGGCCTCGCCGTAATGGATGCCGATCCCGATCTCGAAGGCGTGCCCATAACTCGCCAGGAGGTAGGGCACCATCTTGGTCTTCATCGTGTCCAGCATGCCGAGCGCGGCCTGCACCGCGCGCATCGGGGCGTCGGGCACGCCGTCCACCCCGAAGAGGGCCATGAATCCATCACCCATGTAATTGTTGATGAAGCCGCCCGCGGAAGCGACGCAGCTGCCCATCGCCTCGAAATGGCGGTTCAGGACGTGGATCACGTCGTACGGCAGGAGTTTTTCGGTGAACGGCGTGAAGCCGCGGATGTCGGTGAACAGGATCGCGACGCGGATCTCCTCGCCCACCGGGGTGAGGTCGACCTTTGCCTTGCGCATGCGGCCGACGAGCGCCAC
>JANMGF010000850.1:0-1380 GCA_031374535.1 Polyangium sp. (in: bacteria) | reverse complement strand
TCGGCATCCTGCGCCGCACGCAGCAGGCGACGGTGACGAACTTCGCGGCCATCATCAATTCGCGCGACGATTGGGCGGACTGCCAGTTGGTGAGTCCGAGTTCGTGGAGCTGCGCGCACGGCGTCGAGCGCTGGCGCTCGGATTGCGGCTGCCGCTCCGGCTCGCCGCCCGAATGGAACCAAGCCTGGCGCAAGCCCCTCCGCCTGGCCCTCGACGCCCTGCGCGACGAGATCGCGGGCCCCTTCGAACGCGCCGCCGAGCGGCTCCTGCAAGACCCCTGGGCCGCGCGGGATGCCTATATCGAGGTCGTGCTCGATCGATCCCGCGAGAGCTTGGCTCGTTTTTTCGCGGCGCACGCGACGCGGGCCCTCTCGATCGAGGAGCAAAGCGAGGCCCTCTCGCTCCTCGAGCTCCAGCGGAATGCGATGCTCATGTACACGAGCTGCGGCTGGTTCTTCGACGATCTCTCGGGCATCGAGGCCGTCCAGGTCCTTCAATATGCCGGCCGCGTCGTCGAGCTCGGCGAGTCGCTCTTCGGCAAGAGCCTCGAGGGGCCCTTCCTCGAGAAGCTCGAGAAGGCCCGGAGCAACATCGCCGAAATGGGCGACGGCCGCCGCGTGTGGGATCGGTTCGTGGCCAAGGCGCGTATCGATCTCCTCGCCGTCACCGCGCATTTCGCGACGAGCCTCGTGCAGGACGGACCCCCGAGCACCTATGGGTACGACGTGCAGGTCGAGGGGCTCGAGACCCACGAGCGCAATGGCGTGCGCCTTCTCCTCGGCCGTACGCGCGTGACGAGCCGTCTCACCCTTGCCAGCGAGCGGCACCTCTTCACCGTCCTCCACCTCGGCGATCACCGCGTCGCGGGCGGCGTCCTCCGCAATGCGGGCGACGACGCCCACGCCGAGGAACGCGCCGAGCTCGTCCGCACCTTCGAATCGGGCGACATCGAGGGCACGATGCGCCTTTTTTATCGTCGCTGCGACCGCATCATCGATTCTCTCGACGCCGTGTTCCGCGACGATCAGCGTGGCCTCGTCGAGCGCCTCCTCGCCCCCACGCTCGCCGAGGTCGAGGCCGCCCAGCGCGCCCTCTTCGAGCGATATGCCCCGCTCCTCCGCCGCCTCGCCCCGCTGCGCAGCAAAGCCCCGCGCTCCTTGCTCGTCGCGGGCGAGCTCGTCCTCGGCGCCGACCTTTTGCGCGCCGCGGAGCGCGTCCCGCCCGACGTCGTCTCCATGCGACGCCTCCTCGCGCAGGCCAAGGAGCAGGACCTCGACGTCGACCGGGCTGCCATTTCCTTCGCCCTCGGCCAGAGCCTCTCGGCCCTCGCCGATCGGCTCCTCGAAAAGCCCACGGATCCGCTCCTCCTCGCCGATCTCG
>JANMGF010000043.1:0-2309 GCA_031374535.1 Polyangium sp. (in: bacteria) | reverse complement strand
GGGGCGCGCCGCCGTGTGCGGGAAGGGCGGCTGGCACCATATCCTGCCCGAGGGGACCGACCTTTATCCCGAGCGATACGCGTGGTGCGGAAACTACCAAGAGGAGCGGTGCGCCTTTCGCGACATTCGCGGGTTGTACGGCCACCTCGATCCGGCCGGTCGTCCCGTTTCCTCGAATCGATGGCGTTATGCCGGCGATTTTCGGGAGGGGGCGGCGGTGGTGCAGGCCGAGGACGGCCGCTCCACCCACGTGCGCGCGGACGGCACCCTCTTGCATGGCCTCTGGTTCGTGGATCTCGACGTGTTCCACAAGAGGTTTGCCCGTGCGCGGGACCTTGCCGGGTGGAAACACGTGGACAGGAGCGGGCGGGACGTCTATACGCGCCGATTCGCGGCGGTGGAGCCTTTTTACAATGGCCAGGCGCGCGTCGAGCGGCTCGACGGCGGGCTCGAGGTCATCGACGAGCAAGGAGACACGATCGTGGAGCTCCGGCCCGCGAGGGCGAGCGCATTCGCGGCGCTGTCGGCGGACCTCGTGGGGCACTGGAAAACCGATACGCTCGCCGCCGCGGTGTCCCTGGGTATCTTCGACGGTTTGCCCGCGGCCGAGCCGTCCCTCGCGAAGCATTGCGGGGCGCCCCTCGACAAGATCCGACGCATGCTCCGGGCGCTCGCGGAGCTCGGCGTGGTGGAGCGACGGGGCGACGAGGAATGGGCATGGACGCCAAAAGGTGCCTATCTGCGTTCGGACCACCCGCGCACCCTCGCCGGCGCGGCGCTCGAATACGCCGGCCCGCTCCGGCAGCGGTGGGCCTCGCTCGAAAGGGCGATACGCGCCGATGTTTTTCGGCCCGGCGACGTTTTCCAGGAGGTCGCAAGCCTGCCGGAGCGGTGCCGCGCGCACCACCACATGCTCGAAAGTTATGCCCGCCATGATTACGAGCCACTCGTAGAATCGTTGCCCGTGCGCGCGGGCGACGTCGTCGTCGATGCGGGCGGAGGGACGGGCACGCTCGCCTCCCTCGTCGCAGCGAAATGGCCTTCGAGCCGCGTCCTCGTGCTCGATCTGCCGGGCGTCGCGGCGGCGGCCCGCGTGTCACCGGAAAACGTGCAGTTCGTGGAGACGAACCTTTTTGATCCCTGGCCCGTCGCGGCGGATGTCGTGCTCCTCGCCCGGGTGCTGCACGACTGGGACGATCCCGATGCGATTCATCTGTTGGCTCGCGCTCGCGACGCTTTGCGACCGGGAGGACGGATCACCCTCGTGGAAATGGTGCTCGAAGAAAACGGGTTTGGCGGTGGGCTCTGTGATCTCCACCTGCTCGCCGTGACGGGCGGGCGCGAGCGTACCGGCCTCGATTTCGAGCGAATCCTCCACGCGGCCGGGCTCCGCCTCGAGCAGGCGCGAGCCACGCCGTCCCTCCCATGCGTGCTCGTGGCCGTGCCCGCGTGAGCCGCGGCGCGTGGGGCTTTGCCCCGCCCCTTCCCACGCGGCTCCACGTCGCGCGCGTCCGGGCCGAAAGCCGGGAGGCGTTCGAGGCCAGGCGCGGCGGCTGATCGTTTCGTTTCACCCGCGCTCCGCAAATCGACGAGGGCGCGGCCGTTCGTGGTATAAGCCGCTCGTCATGACCCTCGTGCCGCCGAAGAGCGCCCGCCCTCCCCGTGAAGCTCACCGCATCGACGAAGCCTCGCTCGCGCGCTGGCTCGCGGCGAACGTCGAGGTTTGCCGGGGCGGCGGCACCGTGACCGCGCTCCAGTTCCAGGGCGGGCAGTCGAACCCGACGTACTGGATCGGATTCTCGGGCGGCGGCACGACCGAAGTGGAGCTCGTCCTGCGCAAGAAGCCGCCGGGGGAGCTCCTGCCCTCGGCGCACGCGGTCGAGCGCGAGTATCGGGTCATGCGGGCGCTCGGCGGCTCGGACGTGCCCGTCCCCGAGGCCGTGGCGCTCTGCGAGGATCCGGCCGTGATCGGCACGCCCTTTTTCGTCATGCGCCACGTCCCGGGCCGCATCTTCTGGGACGCGCAGATCCCCGAAGTGGCCCGGCCCGAGGAGCGCAAGGCGATTTACGACGACCTCGTCCGCGCCCTCGCGGCGCTCCATCGCGTGGATTATGCCGCCGTGGGCCTCGCCGATTATGGCAAGGTCGGCGGGTTCATCACGCGCCAGGTCCAGCGCTGGTCGCGCCAGTACGAGGCCTCCCGCACGGACGAGGTGCCCGCCATGGAGGCGCTCATGGCGTGGCTTTCGCGGAATGTCCCCACGCGGGACGAGACGACGCTCGTCCACGGCGATTACCGCATCGACAAC
>JANMGF010000016.1:0-2830 GCA_031374535.1 Polyangium sp. (in: bacteria) | reverse complement strand
CGCGGCGCAGGCCGCCTACCTCGCGCGGAGGCTCGGCGCGCCGGAGATCGAGGCTAGCCTCGCGCGTGACGCGGGGAAACTCGTGTCCGCCAAGCTCGCCGACGCCCTCGTGAGCCGCGCCCGGAGCGCCATGGTTTTCTTCACCGATCTTCTGGGCGTGCGCGAGAGGTACAACGTCCCGGGCACGGTAAGCGACGACAACTGGTCGCTGCGCGTGCCCGGGGGTTGGGAAGAGGAATACTTCGACAAACGAGCGCGGGGGGAGGCGCTCGATCTCCGGTGCGCGCTCGCGCTTTCGCTCCGCGCGCGGGCGCGAGGGGCTGCCGGGGATCTCGAGACCCTCGCCGCGCGGCTCTCGGCGCTCCCGTAGGCGAAAGGCGCGGCAGCCCATGAAAAAGCGGGCTGCCGCGTCCTCAGCCGATCAGAATCGGCGCCCTGGACGTCCTCGATCTTCGAGGAGACGCGCCGGATCCGGCGTCTCCGAACGCGCCGCGCTCGGCGTTTGCGCGCCCGGGGGCGCTCCTCTCGTGTCCACGATGGACGAAGCGACAGCGAGCAATACGGCACCCACGAGCAAGAATGCAGCGACCGCCGCGCACGCGAGGGGCATGCGAATACGAGCGCCATCGATATGATACATCGCAAGCGTCACGAAGACCTCCCGAAGCAATGGACGGATCGATCGAGGGAGCGCAGAGAATGCGCTGCGCGACGAGCGCTGGGCCCCCGAAAGCCGTCCGATGGTTCACGCCCGCTCGAAACGAGCAGCACGTGTTTCGTCCTGCGACCGGCGCACATCATAACCCTCGTGGCCGCACGGTCCAGAGGGATGAGCCCCTGGATCGGACATGGAATGTCCGCGTAGGGGGATGTGGCATGAGGCCACATTTCGAGCGGGTGGAAGAGCGAAGAGCGGCCGCCAAACGAGCTGACCGAGCCATTCCTTCCGCGCGGCGCCCGCTTGTCGAACCGGCAACACGGTCTGATGCTCCATCGACGACGGATCGCTCACCCAATGCAGCGGCCCGTACGCTGCCGTGCGGCGTACGGGCCGCGAGGAGAGTGCCATGCGACACGTGCTTTTTGCCTTGTTCGAAGACGATCAGGACGCCGAGACTTGCCTGCGCGAGGTTCGGGCGTTGCCTGCGTTTTCCGAGGCCCGCACCGTGCTCCAGCATCGCGGGGACGTGAACCGGCAGGACGTGCCCATCGCCGAGACCGGCGCGCGTGCGGGGGTGGCCACCGGGGCGCTGGTCGGCTCAGCGTTCGGCGGCTTCATGGGCGCGCTCGTGATCGGACCGCTCGGCTCCGTCACCCTCGCCGGGGCGCTCTTCGGCATGCTCGGCGGCGGGGCGGCGGGCGCGCTCGGCGGAATGCTCACCGGCGCGGGTGAGCCCGATCCCGTGATCGAGGATTTCCTTCGTGAGGTGAAGGACGGCAAGGTGCTCTTGACGATCGAGGCCCGGACCATGGACGAGGTCGAGGATATGGAGCGCATCTGCCGCGCCCACAACGGGCGAATCGCGCGCAAGCCGATCGTCGGGTTCTGGAACCATCGATTGCATGCGAGGCGGAAAGCGGCGTGACCCGGCTTCCGCCACGTTCCGCGACGGGATCTTCACCGAGCCGGCGAGCACGTTCGCCGGTCGCGCCGGCCTTCAGGGCAGGTTCGAAGACCCCATCAAATAAGCATCCACCGCCCGCGCCGCCGCGCGCCCTTCCCGGATCGCCCACACCACCAGCGATTGCCCACGACGCATGTCCCCCGCGGCAAAGACCTTCGGGTTTGCCGTGCGGTATCCCCGCGTATCGGCCTTCACGTTGCCGCGCGCGTCGAGCTCCACGCCGAGCTCTTCGAGCAGCCCGGCGCGCTTCGGGTGCAAATACCCGAGCGCGAGCAGCACCAGATCCGCCGGCACCTCGAACGACGACCCCGGGACCTCCTCGGCCCGCAAAGCGCCCTTCGGGTCCTGTTTCCATGCGAGCCGCGCGGCGTGTAACACGGAGACTCGCCCGCCCTGGCCCGAAAAACGCTTCGTCGTGATGGCAAAATCACGCGCGCAGCCCTCCGCGTGGGAGCTCGACGTGCGTAATTTCATCGGCCAGTAAGGCCACGTGGCGGGTTTGTCTTCCTTCTCGGGCGGCTCGGGCATCAGCTCGAAGTTGGTGACCGATTTCGCGCCCTGCCGCACCGCCGTGCCAATACAATCCGAGCCGGTGTCGCCGCCGCCCAGCACGACCACGTGTTTGTCCGTCGCGAGGATCTGCTCCGGCACAAGGTCCCCGGCGATACACCGGTTCTGCTGCGTCAGGTACTCCATCGCGTAATGGATCCCGACGAGATCCCGCCCCGGCACCTCGATCGGCCGCGGCTCTTCCGCGCCGCCCGCGAGCACCACCGCGTCGAACTCTTCAAGGATCCGCGCCGCCGGCACGTCCACGCCCACGTGTACGCCCGTCCGAAACGCTACCCCCTCCCTCCGCATCTGATCGATCCTGCGCTCGACGTGCCGCTTCTCCAGCTTGAAGTCGGGGATCCCGTACCGCAAAAGCCCGCCCGGCCGATCGTGTTTCTCGAGCACCGTGACCTCGTGCCCCGCCCGCGCGAGCTGCTGCGCGCACGAGAGCCCCGCAGGCCCCGAGCCCACCACCACGACACGTTTGCCCGTCTTGCGGCTCGGGGGCTCGGGCACGATCCAGCCCTCTTGCCAGCCCCGGTCGACGATGGATTGCTCGATCGTCTTGATGGTCACCGGCTGATCGTTGATGTTCAGCGTGCAGGCCGCCTCGCACGGCGCCGGGCACACGCGCCCCGTGAACTCGGGGAAGT
>JANMGF010000011.1:0-2291 GCA_031374535.1 Polyangium sp. (in: bacteria) | reverse complement strand
GGCCGAGGCGCTCGGCCTCGCGGTAGATCGCCTGACGCGACATGCCGAGCGAACGAGCGGCCGAGGCGACCGAGCCGTTGGCCCGCGCGAGCGCATCCTCGAGACGAGCGCGCGCGAGCGAGGGATCGGTCGCGGGCGGGAGCGAAGGCTTTGTGCGGCTCGCCCGCGCGAGCGACGAGGCGATCGACGAAGGCAGGATCGCGTCGTCGGTCCCTGCGACCTCGGCAGCCGAGACGAGCGTCGCCTCGAGCTGCGGAACGCCGCCCGGCCAGCCTGCGCGCACGAGCGACTCGAGCAGCTCCGGCGTGACCCGGGAGAGCGAGATGCCGCGCCGCTCCGCGATGTCTTGCATGATGGCCGCGATGTCCTCGCGGCGGTGCTCGAGCGGCGTGATCGTGACGCGCTTGCCCGAGAAGAGCGAAGCGAACCACGGCGCGAGCTTGCCGTCGCCGACCGCGCGATCGAGGGGCTGCCCCACCGTCGCGATCACCGACACGCCGCTCGTGCGACCGACCGCGTGCGCGATCTCGAGTTGCTGCGGACGCGGCAGCCTGTCCGCGTCGAGCACGACCCACGTCATCGGACGAATGCCCGTCGGGATTACCGGCTTGCCTTCGGCGCGCCCGTCCACCGTCACGATGTCTCCCACGCCCTCGCGCACCGCTGCGGCGAGCCGAGCCATCGTGCGCTTGCCCGTGCCGGGCCCGCCTTCGATGCACACGCACGAGCCGCCCTTCACGAGATCGAGGATTGGATCGATCCAGTCCTTGCGTTGACGCGGGCCGTGCACGAGCGAGCCCGTGCGCATGATCGTGCCCGCGTACGCGCTGAGGTCACGCTCGACGAAGACGCCGATGCGGCTGCCGAGACGCACCACGTCGCCGTGGCTGAGCCCGATCCGGCGCGCGCGCACGCCATCGACGAAGGTCCCGTCCGGCGTCCCGAGATCCTCCACGTAACAACCATCCGCGCGGACGCTGACGCGCGCGTGCTCCGCCGCGATCCCCGTGCCTTCCACGTGCGCGTCGCGCGACGCGCTGCCGATCACCGCGCCGTCCGTCAGCGTGATCGGCTGAAGCTCACCATCGAAGCCGATGAGCACGAGCCCCCAGCCGCTGCCGTCGCGCCTTCCCTTGGCGAAGACGCCCGACCGGTGCTCCTTCTGCGACTGCCCGAGAGGCGACGCCTCGGCGTTCGAACCATGGGCGCCAATACGCAAAGCTGCTGTTTGTTCGTTCATGTTCCCCCCATCCCTCGGAGCACGCGACGTGCCCCATCCGCCTGTGCCGCAACCCCCAACGACCCCGGAGAGCGCTCCGGCCGGGCCGTCCGATGCAGCGCGTGAAAGAAGATACTCCTGGAATCCAAAGAGGCAACCGCCTGGGGCACAGGGCTTGACAGTTTCCAACACGCCGAGTAGGAATGGCCTCGCTGCTGTCGAGGCACGCCTCGGTACGCAGCAGGGCCTCCCTCGGGGACCTCCCGATTGAACCGGGAAAAACCCGAGCGGTCCTTCGCAGCCGTACGATCGAAATCGGGATCGAGACCGATCAAGATCAAGATCGAGATCGAGACGACAGCGAAGTTTGCGGGAGTAACTCAGTGGTAGAGTGCAACCTTGCCAAGGTTGACGTCGCGGGTTCAAATCCCGTCTCCCGCTCCGGAATCGCAGTGCCTTCGTCGTGACACTGCGGGAGTAACTCAGTGGTAGAGTGCAACCTTGCCAAGGTTGACGTCGCGGGTTCAAATCCCGTCTCCCGCTCCGAAACAACGCTGTAAACAAGAGGCCGGCCGCACGAACCAGGTGCGCGCCGGCCTTCGTGTTTCCAACCCTCGGGCACAAACGCGGCCAGCGCACGCCGCGTTGTGATACGCCTCCTCGGCGATGCCGCCTGCGCCTCTCCACGAGCGACTACGCCAGCTCGCGAGCACCCTCGAACGACAGTTCCTCGGTAAAGACGAGATCATCCGGCTGCTCCTGATCTCGGTCGTCGCCGGCGAGCACTGCGTCCTGCTCGGCCCACCCGGCACGGCCAAGAGCGCCCTCATCCGCTCCCTCTCGGAGCTCATGCAGGCGAATTACTTCGAGTACCTGCTCACGCGCTTCACCGAGCCGAACGAGATCTTCGGCCCCGTCGACATCGTCGCCTTCCGCGAAGGCACCTACCGCCGCAACACGCAGGGCATGCTCCCCGAGGCGGAGGTCGTCTTCCTCGACGAGGTCTTCAAGGCGAACAGCGCGATCCTGAACTCCCTGCTCACGCTCCTCAACGAGCGCAAGTTCACGAGCG
>JANMGF010000004.1:0-6318 GCA_031374535.1 Polyangium sp. (in: bacteria) | reverse complement strand
CAACAACTGCCTGCTTCTGACCGAAGCCCGCGTCAACGACGGACGAGCAGGAGCCCCGCCGCGATCGCCAGCACCAGAAGCGCGAGCGCGGCGGTCACCCAGCCCGTCCGCTCCGCCGCCTTCGCCCGCGCGGTCTTCACCGTGTCCGTCTCCGTCGATTTCAGCGCGCGCGCGCGCCTCGCGAATTCGGTCCTCGCCAGCGGATGGCTATCGGCGCGCGGCGCAAGGACCTTCTTTTCGCCTTCGCTCACGCCGACGAGCCCGTCCTCCCGCAGGGAAACACCCTCCGGCACGAGCGGCTGGATCGCCTCGAGCATGGCCTTCACGCTCCCGAAACGGTCCTCACGGGCGTGCGCCATGGCCTTCTCCACGAAGGTCACGATTTCGTCCGAAACCCAGGGCGCGGCCTCCCCGAGCGGCGGCGGCAGCTTCGTCGTGATCGCATAAAGAAGCTCCACGATCGATTTCACGCTCGCGTGCGGCGGCGCCCCCGCGAGCATCGCGTACAGCGTGACGCCCATCGAATACACGTCGCAACGGGCGTCGACCTGTTTGGGCTTGTCGATTTGCTCGGGCGCCATGTAGAGCGGCGTTCCGAGGACCTGCCCGCTTTGCGTCATCGATATGGCCGGCGCCGTGAGCGCGCCTCCGTCCCCCGCGGCCTCGGGGGTGCGGCGAATCTTGGCGACACCAAAATCGAGGAGCTTGACGACCACCTCGCCGCCCTCGCGACGCGCGAGGAAGAGGTTCTCCGGCTTGATGTCGCGGTGAATGACGCTCGCCGCGTGCGCCGCCGCGAGCCCTTCGCAAGCCTGCCCGAGGATGCGAAGCGCGACGTCGGGGCGAAGCGGGCCGACGCGCCCGAGGAGCGTGCGCACATCCTCGCCTTCGAGGAGCTCCATCACCTGGAAGGGCACGCCCGTCTCGGGATCCCGCGCGACCGCGTCGACGGCGACGACATGCGGCGAGTCGAGGGCGCCGGCGATGCGCGCCTCCTGCTCGAAGCGCAAGAGATCCGGGTCGTCGGGGGCGAACGGGCGCACGTGGAGCCACTTGATCGCCACGTGACGGCCCGTTTTCGCGCTCCTCGCCTCATAGACGGTCCCCATGCCGCCCTGCCCCAGCACGCGGACAATCTCGTAGTCGGAGAGGAGCTGCCGACCAATCATCCGATGGGATGGTACGCGCCGCCAGGCAAAGGGCAACCTGGTTCGGCGCGGGCGCCCCGCCCGACGGGACCCGCGGCGTCTTCGGTTCGTGATACCGTCGCGCGCCATGAGCAAGGAACCGCACGCGAAGGAAACGGTGGCCCTCGTCGTAAGGCCGCGCGAGTGCGCCATCGGTCGCTTTCGCCTCCAGGTGACGGCGGGCCCCGATCGCGGCGTCGAGCGCGTCTCCGACGGCGCCGAGCTCTCCGTGGGTACGGCCGCCGGCAACCACCTCGTCCTGACCGATCGGGCCGTATCGCGCCACCATTGCGTCATCAGCGTGACGGACCGCGGGTTTCTCATGCGTGACCTCGGCAGCCGGAACGGCACGAAGCTCGCTGGTTTTCGCGTGGAGGGCGCCTACCTCGGCCCGGGCGCGGTGCTCGGCGTCGGCGAATCCACGCTGCGTTTCGACTCGCTCCCCGACGAGATCGTCGAGCCGCTCGCCGACGAGGAACGTTATGGTCGGATCCTCGGGCAAAGCACGGCCATGCGTAGGCTCTTCGCGGCCCTTCCGCGGATCGCCGCCTCGGATTCGACGGTGCTCATCGAGGGAGAGACCGGCACGGGAAAGGGCCTGCTGGCCGAGGTGATTCACCAGAAGAGCCCCCGCGCGAAAGGGCCTTTCATGGTGATCGATTGCAGCTCGATCCCGCCCACGCTCATCGAGGCGGAGCTCTTCGGGCACATGCGAGGCGCGTTCACCACGGCCCTGCAAGCACGCGCCGGTGCCTTCGAATCGGCTGCGGGAGGGACGGTTTTTCTGGACGAGCTCGGCGAGCTGCCCCTCGATATGCAGCCGAAGCTGCTCCGGGCCCTCGAAGAGCGCGTGGTCCGCCGGATCGGCAGCCTGGATCCCGTGAAGCTCGATGTGCGGGTGATCGCCGCGACGAACCGGGATCTGCGCCAGGAGGTGAATCGTGGGACGTTCCGGTCGGATCTTTATTATCGGCTGAACATCGTGCGGATTCGATTGCCGTCGCTGCGGGAGAGGCGCGAGGACATCCCGCCGCTCGTCGCACACTTTTACGAGCAATTCGCGCGGTCGGGGGATCCGCTGCCGCCGGCCGAGCTCGTGGCCGCGTTCGCGAAGCAGGACTGGCCGGGGAACGTGCGAGAGCTACGCGCGGCGGTGGAGCGCGCCATTCTGATGGAGGACGAGGCGCTCTGGTTCGAGGCGACGCTCGGCGGTGCGCCCGGCGAGCGCCCGAAGGAGACGGGCGGGCTCGATTACGAGGACGATATCTCCCTGGGTTCGTTTCGCGCCGCCAAGGAGCGCGCCGTCGCGCGGTGGGAGCGCGGGTACATCGAGACGCTCGTGCGCCAGAGCGGCGGGAACCTCTCCCGCGCGGCGCGATCGGCCCACATGGATCGAAATCACCTGCGCGAGCTTCTGCGTCGGCACAATATCTCGGCCACGGAGGAGTGATCCCCGGGCGAGAGCGATCCCTATCGTTCCAGAAAGAAAAACCTCGGGTCGCCTGGGAAGGGCGCTCGCGGGAGATCCTGATTCGCGAGGGCCTGCCATGTCGCAACGACGCCCCGCACGGGCCCGGGGGACCACGAGGCGGGGTCGAGGAGGCCGCCGGGGAGCAATGCGCCGGCCTCGTTCGTGTGTAGCGCGCCGACGTGCACCACCACGCCGAGCGCGGCAGGTTGTCCGGACAAGGGCCCCGTGAGCGCGCGGCGATACGCCCGGATACACGTCTCCAGCACGCGCCGGGCGAGCGGCGGGCTGGGCGGATCCGGCGAGACGGCGAGCAGGTGCGTCGCCGTTTCTTTCCATGCGACGAGGCCGGCCTGGGAAAGCTCGGCGGAGACGAGCGGTAACGTCGCTTCGAGGGCCGCGAGGAGCGCCTCGTCCCCGTCCGCGAGCGCCGCAGGATCGGCGCGGAGCTCGACGTGTACGGCCATGGAAGGGCGCGCGAAAAGACCTGCGGGCCTTTGGTTCGGCGGGACAACCAGGGCGCTGCTCGCCGCCCGGAGCGCCTTGACGAGCTCCGGCGCGGAGGCCTGCCTGCCCTCGGGATTGCGGGATAACGCGCGGGCCAGGGGCTCGTCGAGCGCGGGATCGACGGGCGCGCGTTCGCTCGGCCGCGGCGGTCGTGCATGCAGGTGAATCTGGCGGACGACGGCCGTGGCCTGATCGCCAAAGGGTGGTTTTCCCGTGAGCATCGCGAACGCGAGCGCGCCGAGCGCATACACGTCGGCCCGCGTGTCGAGGGGCTGCCCGAGCACCTGCTCCGGCGCCATGAACGGGAGCGTGCCGAGCGTCGCGCGTGAGGCGGTGAGCGAGGGACCGGCGGCGTCGAGCAGCTTGGCGACGCCGAAATCGAGGAGCACGACGCGGCCCTCCGCGCGGCCTTCCGCGAGAAAAACATTGGAGGGCTTGATATCGCGGTGGACGATGCCCCGCGCGTGCGCCGCGGCGAGCGCGTCCGCGAGAGGCTCCAGGATTGAAAGTGTTTCGGCGACGGACAACCTCCCAGCGGCGGCGAGGCGCGCGTCGAGGCTCTCGCCGCGGAGGAGCTCCATCGCGAAATAGGGACGCCCGTCCTCGATGCGCCCGAATGCGTGCACGCGGACGATGCTCGGGTGGGTGAGGCCAAAAACGATCGCCGCCTCGCGTTCGAACCGCTGGATCGCCGTGGGATCGGCGAAGAGCTCCGCGTGCATGATCTTCACCGCGGCGGGCTGCCCCGTGGTCCCGTGCGTCGCGCGGAGCACGACCCCGAAGCCGCCGCGCGCGATGGCCTCGTCGAGCCGATAAGGTCCTGCCCATCGCTCGCCGCCGCGCGGGTCGGAATCGATGCTGCTTCGCACGTCGCTTATCCTATCACGCCGCGCCCGTCTGGCCCGGGCGCCTCGGTCCCGCTCGGATCGTCCTCCGGCACGGCGACGTCGACGCGCTCCATCGAAACGCCCAGCGTCTCGGCCTTTTTCGCCTCGCTTTTTCGTTTCGCCTCGAAGAGCCGGAGGCCCTTCTCGGTCACCATGCCGACGGGCGGCGCGTCGGAAGGGCGCATTTCCTCGAACGACGCGTGTGGTTTTTCTTCACCGCCGGCCCGCGCGACGGCGATCCTCTTCTCGAAATCATTTTTCCACGCAGGCAACGTGCGCAGCGGATAACTCGGGTCGCTCGGGTCGGCGATGATCGTCTCGACGACGGCGTCCATGGACACGAACACCGGATAGAGCTCCTCCGGATCGTACGCGGCGCCGCGGTCGAAGAGGCCGCCGCAGATCGGGCGGAGAGAGCAAGGGTCGCAGGCCGGGGCGTAAATGTGCTCCCAGTCCGTCTGGCGCACGGTCTGCTTGCTGTCGAGGAAATGCACGATGCGCTCCTCGTCCTTCACGATTTTGCGTGTCTCGGTGCTCGCCCAGGCGAACTCGGTCATGTAGCAGAGGGGCACCTTCTCCACGCGGAAGCTGCGGCCCGTGGCGTGGAGCTTGCGCATCGCGCGTTGCAGAGAAACCTCGAAATCGGCGAGCCGAGGCGTGAACTGCGCCTGGTTCACCTCGGCCCGGCCCATCGAAGGGTCGAGGTTGTTCCACACGAAATGGCGCACGTAGGGGTGATGCTCGATCCAGAAATCGATGTTCTCGTCCAGGTGATCGGCGTTCAGCTTGTTGATCACGCAATTGATGTTCACCTCGATGCCATGGTCGTGCGCATTCCGCACCGCGGCGAACGCCTTCTCCAGCGTGTCCTCCATGCCGCGAAGTTTTGCCTCGACGTCCGGGCGCACCGAATACACCGATACGTGCACGAGCCGGACCCCCGCCTCGGCCATGGCGCGCGCGAATGTTGGGTCCGAAAGCCGCGAGCCGTTCGTGATCATCCGCACGTGAAGGCCCTGCGCGGAGGCATACGCGGCGATGCGCGGCAGCTCCGGGTGCAACGTGGGTTCGCCTCCGGTGAGGATGACCCCGAAATAGTCACGCTTGACGAGATCGTCGACGAGCACCTTCATCGTCTCGAAGGTGTGCACGTACGGCGTCGTGGGGTTCGAGCAGAACCCGCAAAAATGGTTGCAATGCCGGACGACCTGGATGTAGCCGATGTTCGCCAAGCGAGATCTCCCGGAGGTCGGGGAGCGAGGAAGGTAGGGGCCGGGCGCGCCGCGAGGAGCGAGGGCCACGCCATCGTACGGGAGGCGCTCGGATGCGGCAACGGACGCGGCAGCCACGCGCCTTCCGTCTGCTACCCTCTCGGCCGTGGAGCATGATGTCCCGGTTGCCCTGATTGCCCAGCTGCGTTCCACCTGGGACACCGAGATCCGCCCCTCCGCTCGCCGCGCCCTCGTCGCGCTCGGCGGCGCCCTGGTGATCGGCCTCGCTCACCTCGCCCGCCTCGGAACGTTGCCCGTCCGCGTGACGGTCGCAGCGCTTTTTGCGGTGTTCTGCGTGTTCCTCGTGACGCGCGCGATCGTCCTGCGTCGCCGCGGGCGCGATCAACGCCGCACGATCATGGACACGATCGGTCCGACGGACCCGCAGCTCGCAGCAGCGACGGTGCGTGGGCTCGGGCTCGTCGAGCAGACGGCGAAGGACGAGACGCGTGGATCTGCGTCGCTGGCGCGGCTGCATCTCGTGCGTTTGCTGGGTCGCGCGTCGATCGATCGCATCACGACGCGCGCGGCCGTCGCGGCGAGGCGATGGGCGCTCGCGGGTCTCGCGTTTGCCCTCGTGGCCGCTGCGGGGGCGGCGTTCGAGCCGCTGCGTGTGGTCGAGGGGCTCGACGTGCTGGCCGCGCGAAACGGGGAGGCGCCGCTGCCGCTGCCGTACCTCGAGGACGTCGACATCGTCGCGAAGCCGCCGGATTACCTGCACCAGCATGGACGCGTGATCGAGCCGTTCGAGGCGACGTCGTTGCCGCGGGGCACGACGCTCACGGTGCACGGGCGTCCGACGTACGCGAACCGCGCGCTCGTGTTGACGGATGGCAAGGTCGAGGTGCCGTTCGCCTTCGACGGCGTGGGTGGCGTGGTCGCGCGCTGGGAGCTCGCGGACACGGCGTCGCTGCGTGTCGCGGCGCGTTTTGGGGACGTGCGGATCTCGCAGGCCGACGAGCATGATGTCACGTCGATCCCGGATCTCGCGCCCTAGG
>JANMGF010001653.1:0-4802 GCA_031374535.1 Polyangium sp. (in: bacteria) | reverse complement strand
TGAGGCTCCACTCCGAGATGTTCTCGTTGTTAACGAGCGCGTTGTAGAGAAGCGGCGAGGACTTATCGAGCTCCTTCGTAACAACGAAGGGCTTGTGCATGCGCTTGCCGGTCGGCAGGCCGCTGGCCGGATCGCGGGGGCTCATGATCTCGTGCGAGACCGCGATGACCATGATGCTGTTCTCGCGACCCTTCTGGGTCACGGAACCCTTGATCTCGCCCTGCTTCTGACCCTTGAGACGGAGGTATGCGTTGAGAGCCATGGTGACCTGACCTGTTCGTCGTCGGCAATCAATCTGGGCTCAGTCTACGCCCCATTGCGCGCTGGCAGATGTCTCGCCAATTCAGAACGATGGTTCAGAGAATGCGCTGAAACGCGCATCCCCGACCTCACGGATTCCGAGAAGGTTGCCGTGTGGTGGGTTCGTATGTTCGACAGTTCCGCCAGGGCGTCAAGCATTTCCTTCGATCGGTCGATATCCCCCGGTTGCCCGTTTTCACGACCTCCGGCGACCGTGAACAGCTGACGGAAATTTTCGAACGGGCAACAATGTGCACGATCGGTCCGGAGGACGGATGTTCCTGAAATCACTGCGGATCCAGGAAATTCGGAGATGAATTGCAAAAGAATTGACGGACATGCCTCGGATGTGCATCGAGCCCGTTCGTCGCGTCGAGCCGCCTGCTAGAAGCCCGAAGCTTCGCCTTCGGCCCACGTCGCGGCCCACGACATGGAGAGCGTCGAGCGCGCGAGGCCGTAATGACCACGCGGATCGATCGCGATGGCGCCGCCCGTCGATCCGATACGCGTACGCAAGTGATCGATGGAGCGGCGAACGGCGTCTTCCGCCGCGATGCCCGCGCGCATGTGCTCCACGGCCGAGCGCGCCACGCAGAGGCGGATCATGCCCTCGCCGTGGCCCGTCGTGGAGACGGCGCCAGCCTCGTCGTCGGCGTACGTGCCCGCGCCGATGATGGGCGAGTCGCCCACGCGGCCCACGCGTTTGTTCACCATGCCGCCCGTGCTCGTCGCAGCCGCGAGGAGGCCGCTGCCATCGAGCGCCACGACGCCGATGGTGTTGCCCGCCCAGCCGAGCGGGATCGCCCCTTCCCGCGCCGTGGCGAGCGCCTCACGCGCGGCCTCGGTGACGAGCGCCTCGTCGCCCACCGGCACGAAGCCACGCCCCCGGGCAAACCGCGCGGCGCCCTCGGACGCGTAAAGAACATGGCGACCGTCGTCGAGCGCCGCGCGCGCGATGGAAACCGGGTTCGCGAAACCCCGCAGATCACAGACGGCGCCGGCCGCGAGGCCTCGTCCCTCCATGATCGAAGCGTCGTGAGCGACGCGCCCTTCCTCGTCGAGGCACGCGCCCGTGCCCGCGTTGAAGAGCGTGTCGTCCTCGAGCACACGCGCGGCACGTTCAGCAGCGTCGAGCGCGCTGCCTCCCTTGCGCAGCACCTCGAGGCCCGCACGCGCGGCGCGCAAGCACCCCTCGGCGTGGAGCGCGCGGCGCTCGGGTTTGACGTTGCCGGCGCCGCCGTGCACGACAACGCCGAACCGGCCCAGGAATCCGCCCTGCGATACGATGGGTTCGCTCATCCGGAAGGAGGGGCACGGTAGCGCGAGACGAGCGCGTGCGCGAGGAGCACGAGCGGCGGGACGCACACGGCAAAAGCGCTCACGCGGCGGGCCCCCACGAGCTGGAACGCGGCGATCATGGCAACGACGAGGAGCAGAACGATCGCGCCTCGGCCAGGCGAAGCGTCGGCCTTCGTCGCCGCGAGCGGCGCGGCGATCGCGAGGAGCACGAGCGCAAACCCGACGGCAACGCGGCGCTCGCCGAGCGGGACCTCCAGGGCGACCTCGGGTGAACGCTGCGCCACCTCGAGCGCGCTGCCCGGCCCGAGCCTCGTGCCCGTCGCGCCATCACGCATGCCCCCGTTCGGCTCGGCCACCCAGGCGCTCGGCGTGGCAGGGCGCGGGAACAGCGGCTCGAGATCGGCGATGGAAACGAACACGAGGGCCGGGCCGATCGCCGCGACGATCGCTCCCCCGATCACGGCACCCACGAGCACGCGTGACGGCCTCGCGCCGAGCGCCTCGAGCGCACGAGTCTCCCCTCGCGCGCGGGCGATCCTCGACGCAGCGAGCGCGCCGATCGCCCCCGCAGCCGGCGCGAGCGCCGCACAAAGCGCTGCCCGACGCGCCCATCCCGCGCCCTCATCCGTCGCCACGACGACGAGCAAAACGACGCACCCGACGAGCGCGGCGATCACGAACGCGCGACGCGCAAGCTTTCCATCGTAGGCCCAAAGCAAGGCCGCCCCGATCTACCACGAAGGCGCGCTCCCTCAGCGCGGCTCGTCTGTCCGAACCGCCGCGAGCACGTACGTCATCGTGCACGGGAGAGCCGCGAACGTCGGCATCGGCCCCGTCACGAGATCCGCGCAGTCCGATCCCGCCGCGGGCACGAACGCGTACGCGAGCTCGCCGCGAAAGCCCGCCGCGTCCTCGTCGAGCAAGCCCTCGGCGCGATCACCACGCACGATCGTGCACGGAGGCATGTTCGTCGGCGCATTCGCGCGCATGTCCACGACGAGCCGGGTTTCGAACGAAAAACGTCGGTCGTCGGCCGCGAGGGTCCCCGGGGTGACCTCCGCGCCGCTGTCCCAGTAAAGAACGCCGTCGCCGCGCGAGAGACGCACCTCGAACTGCCACGCGGCAGGAGAGCCGAGCGCGCCCTCGCCGCAGGTCGTCGTCTCGCGTGTGGCGTCGACGTCGAACGTCCCGAGGGGCTCACCGGGGTGATGGGGATCGACCTTGCCGTCGCCGCAACCGACGACGAGCGCCGCGACGAGGCCGATGAAAAGCGTTCCGCGGACGAAAAGCGCCATCCCTCGAGGGTGGCGCGCCGCGAGGCAGAGGCCAACAAACCCGCTGCTCCGAAGACGACCGACAAAAAAAGAAGCGGGCCGAAGGTTCTTCACCTCCGACCCGCTCCGGCCCCTCATCCCTGGCCTGGATTCCGCGTCGACTCCCGTCGATGTCGAGACCCAGGCGGAGGCCGACTCTGACCCGGCCCGCCGGTGAAGAGGTGCGCGCATGGCGCCTCCATGCCGGAGGACCTGATGCTCCACGGCTCTACGCCGCCAAAGCACCCGTGATGGTCAGTAGCCCGAAGCCTCCGGGTTAGAGCCACGGGTATCTTGCATGGTGACCATCCCTCCTCCGGCTTGCCGGCACCCCGTTTGCCGAGCCTGCGCTTGCGCGCTCGGCAGGCGTGGGTGTTCGTGCGAAGCAACGACGTGCCCAAGGGCGCGACGATGTTGTTCCGTACCGACGCCAGGGTGCTCCCCAGCAGGACCCATCCCGGATGTGAACCCCTCCGGTACTGCCTCGACCATAACAGCTTTGCGTCCTCAGCGCAAACCACGAAACGCAGGAAAGACGGGCGTTCGTGCTCTTCTTCTTCGAGTTCTTCGAGCTCGCGCGTCTTTCTCTTTCAGCGCCTTCGACGCGTCACGCGGACGGGTCGGTGGGCTCGTGCAGCGTCGCGACCTGCTGTTGACCACCCAGCGCATGGCGCGCGAGCACCGCATCGAGGAACGACTTCGGGTGCACACCGCTGCGCACGATCCGCCGGCGCTGCGGGAGCGTGACCGACTCGACCGCGAGCGACGTGGCCGTGCCGCGGCCGTACGAGGCGATCGTCACGACGGCCGTCACCTTGCTGCCGTCGTGGGTCCGGCAGATGGTCACCGTGCGTCGGACTTGCTGGTCGTCCTCGGACCAGCGCGCGAGCCAGTCGTCGGTCACCACGTCGGGCTCGACGATCACGACCCGGGCCGGCATGGCCGCGGAGGCATCCTGCGCGGCCACGAGCGCCTCGCGAAAGCCGAGCACGTGCCTGCACGGCAGCGGCTCCGTGGCGTCGACCGACTCCAGCACGAAGCCCATCTCCCCTTCCTCGCGATCGCCGCGCCCCGATCGCTCGACCCGCGATGGGGGGCTCTGGTCGGCGCGCGACCCAGGCCTGCCGCTGCTCTCCGGACCCGTCGCACAGAATGGCGAAATCACTCTCGTGACCACGCTCCGACGATACACGAGCCGAACGGCGTGGCGCGGGGATTTCATGCGCCTTTCGAGGCCTCGGCGCCTGCCGCCCGAGGCGTCCAGCCGAGCCCCTCCGTTATCTCCCGACACGCCTCCCGGTCCCACCGCAAGCCCCGTCCGGTCCCTCCCTCGGGCTCCCCTGGACGGCACGCTTTGACCCAGGGAGGGACCCGGGGAGAAGCGGGCCGCCAGGGGGGACGGCCCCGACGCGTGTCGGGCAGTGGCTCATCGCACTAGGCAATCGGCCGAGGTCCGCCTAAGGTGTCGCCGAACGTCCGGCCCGCGAGCCGCCGCGCCGTCCGTGACGGCGGGCGCGGGCCTTCTTCCGCACGAAGCCTCGAATGAAGCTCAGCATCTCGCAGATCGTCCTGCTCGTCGGCGTCAGCGCCCTCTACTTCTTCGTTTTGTGGTTCGTCGATCGATCCATCGACGAGCGCATGCGCGTCTGGTTCCGGTACGTGGCGGTGATCGGTACGACCGCGCTCGCCGCGTTCGGGATCACGAAGCTCACGGACGACCACGCCCGCACGGTCGACATCATGAAGGCGGCGCTCGCCATCTCGGCCGCGGGCTGCGTCTTCTACGAGCAGCACCGCGTGGCCCTGAAGCGCCCGATCTCGGAGCGCTGGAAGAAGTACATCGGCGTCACGCTCGCGGTGGCCTCCATCCTGGCTTACTTCAACGGGTTC
>JANMGF010001634.1:0-3932 GCA_031374535.1 Polyangium sp. (in: bacteria) | reverse complement strand
CGACCGCCTCTCCCTCCCACCGGAGCCGCACATCCCGCCGCCGTAGACCCCGCACCTCATTCGGCCGCAGCCCGGCATACGCCATCCACCCGAACGCCAACCGCTGCGACGCGCTCGCCGCCGCGAGGATCCGGTCGACCTCCTCGTCGGTCGGAATCTCCAGAATGCACTGCCCGATCGGCTTGAGCCGCGGCAACCCCTCGGGTACCCGCGCGATGTACCCGCGGCCCGTGGTTCAGCCCCCCACGCCCGGCACCTTCAATCCGGTGGAATGATGGAGGACTCGACCCCGAGGAAAACATCGTCCACCGCGAAATCGTTGCCGCTGACCTGCGTGTTCGCGTTGACGAGCTTGAGCGTGACGGAGGTCGCGCTCCCCGAGTTCCAGATCGTGCTCAGCGGCTCCCAGACGCCGAGCAGCGTCGAGGTCCTCGTCCCGAGGAGCTCGTCGTTCGCGTAAAACGATAGCTCCGACGGGCCCACCGGGTTCATGCCGTCCCCGTAGGGCGGAGGGCAGCAAGCATTCATCACCCAAGCCTCGAAGTAATACTTCGTTCCAGGGCTCACGGCGATGGGCCCGGCGTACCAGACGCGGTCGGGCGTCGGCTTGCCGTTGCCGATGAACATCAGTCCGTCGCCGGTCGTATGATCGCCGATCATCAGCAGGTTGTTATTGAACGCCTGCGGGTCGTTGCCGACGGTGTATTCGCCCTCCACCGTGTTCAGGTTGGCGTAAACATAATCGGAGGAGAACTGTTCGTTCCCCGCGGAGAAGTCACCATTGGGCACGAGGTTCGGCACGGGCGGCTTCGAGGCGTCGGGGGGAGCTGCGTCGTTGGCACCGGCGTCGAAGAAAATATCTCCGGAGGAGCTGCTGCTTGCCTGCATCGCGCCGCCCGCGCCGCCCGCGCCGCCCGCGCCGCTGCCTCCGCCGCCAGGGCCGCTCGAGGGCGGCGAGGAGCACCCCAGGAGGAGAGCCGCGAGAATGGCGAGCTTGCCTGCGCGCGGCGCAGATCCGCCGAGGTTTGCGTGAAAGACCGAATGATACTGGAATGTTCTCATGGATTCCTCCTCGTGACTGTGCACGCGTCACGCCGGGGCTGCAACACTTGGCGACGTTCCCAGGTCGATGCGCCATGGCAAGAGCACCCACGGGCTCCGTGGAGCGCTCAGCAACCGCGCGATCTCCTTGCTACAGCTCGAGCGCCCATCCGTCATGGCGTCGAAATCGAGCTCATAACCCTCGCCATACTCGGTCCATGACGAGAAAGTCGCCTGCGCGCGCGCCGCGGCACGCCACTGAAACGCCCACGCCTCGTCGCTCGTGTGCAGATCGACCACGGCCCCCCAGGCCGCCACCGCGACGGCGTACGTTGTCTCCCACGGGCGCGCAGCGAGCAATCCGTGCTCGATGAACCGCACGAGCGTCTCCCGCGAGTGGACCCCCCGTCTCCCGAGGTACTCGCCGGCCGCGCTACGCGTCGTCGGCACGCGCACCCAGGCGCCCGCCTCGGTGACGCGTACGGTCTCCGCGATCGGCTGTGCGAGCGCGAGCGCCCACGCCTGGGGAAGCGGTAACGGAGCGTCATCTACGTCCAGGGGTGGCATGGGCCCTCCACTCTCGCGAGACGCCAGGCTCTCACACGCGACAACCTGCGTACAAGCCCAGAAGAGAGGACCTTGGCCTGGACCAGGACGAGGGGCCGCGTGGGCCTTCCTTTCACCTTGGGTCGGACAACGCTATCCGCCGAAACGTCAGGTTCATCCGCGCCCCCCGATTCACCTGCTTCGGCACCCCATGCCGATAATGGTGCTGCGTCGTCCCCGCCATCACCAGCAAGTTCCCCTCCCCGAGCTCCAGCGTGACCTTCTCCCCGCCCTTCTTCGGTTCCAGGACGAACCTCCTCCGCGCACCCAGAGAGAGGGACGCGATCACCGGGTTTGTCCCGAGCTCGGGTTCGTCGTCGGAGTGTTTGCCCATGGAGTCGTCGCCGCCGCGGTAGAGATTGACGAGCACGCTGTTGAACGAATCGCCCGCCGCCTCCTCGACGCGAGCCCGGAGCCGGGAAAGCGCGGGTGTCCAGGGGGTCGGCGCGAGGGAGAGACCCGAATACGTGTAGGCCGCGCCGGGATCCCCATGCCAGGCCGTGAGGCGCGGCTGGAGGATCGGTTTGCCGAAGAGGCGAATGGTCTCTTGACGGAACGGGACCTCCGCAAGGAGCGACGCGAAGGCCTCGTTCGCCTGATCGGGCGCGAGGAACGGGTCGTGGAAGAGCAGAAATCCCCCGTGGAGGAGCTCAATCCTTCGCACGTGGGTACGTCCCTCCACGAGGACCTCGGCGGGACGCGAGCGCGATGGTGCCGGCGCCACCCGCGATCAGGAGCGCACCCGGGCGCGACGAATCCGCGAGCGCGAGGCCCGAGAGGACGCAGAAGAGGCCAAACGCAAGGGTCGGGCCGCCGAGTCGCGCGTCGTCGTGCATCTCGTGGGGGGGCACCGTGGGCCTCGTGCGGTACGGATGCGCCATGCGTTCATGGTACCAGGACGCTCGAAAGCTTCAATCGATGGAAGAGCCGTCCGCGCAGGCCCAGCCCTCGTCGCCGACAAGCGGGACGAACCGTACGGCGCCGAGGTTCTCCGCAGCCCCCGGACGGAAGGGGCGCAAAGAGAGCCCTCGGCACACGCGGGCCGCTCGCCGTCACCCTCGGAGCCGTAGCCGAGCGAACCAAGCCGCAGGGGTGACGCCGAGGCCGCGGCAGCGTCCGGGGGCCTCCGAGGGGCCTCCGGGGTCGGGGAGGTCTCGCTCATGCTCGATGGATGATCGTCGGGCTAGGTTTTTTCGATCGCTCCGCCATAGAATGTGGCCCCGATGGCGACCACGAGCAGCGCGAAGGGCGGCACGATGAAGACCAAGGGGAAACAGCAGGGCGGGGTCAAGGGCGCGGCGAAGACGGCAACGAAGAAGGGCGGGGCAACCAAGGCGACCAAGGCGACCAAGGCGACCAAGGGCGTGGTCCGGGCGGCCAAGGTCGGGGCGACGGCGAAGGCCGAGGCGAGGGCGAGGGCGGCGGCCGAGGCGCAGGTGGAGATCATCGACGAACCGCCGCCGAGCCTCCTGGGGCGACCGATCCGGCGCCTCGCGTGGGGGTACGCGTTGCTCAGCGAGATGGGCGACGAGGCGATGAACGACGTCGAGGTCGAGGCGGGCACGAAGGTCGCGATCGAGGGAGAGCTCGATCGACTCGCGTACGTGTACGTCGTGCAGATCGCCGCCGCCGATCGTTCCGTGGAGATCCTTTATCCGCCGAAGGGCGGCGCGCGTCGCATGCGCCCAGGCGCGCGGATGCGTATCCCCGGCGGCTCGGGCTGGATCGTGACCACGAAGAAGGGCAGGCTCCGCACGATCGCCTCGTCGACGCCGATCACGGACACGCAATGTGTCATGGGCATCGGCATCGACTGAGGGTTTTTCGAAGAGGCGACGGGGCCCTGACGGGCGTCAGGGCAAGAGGTCGAACGTGAGCGTGTACGGGCCGGCTTCGGGGGCCTGGTATGCGTCGACGACGACGTGGAACGTCTCGCCGCTGGTCACGCCGATCGAGAGGTATTCCGTCGATCCGCCGCCCACCATCTCGGCGCAGCCGACCTCGGTCGTCGTGTCGCCGCAGACCTTGCGCACGTAAAAACCCTGGTCCGTCGCCGAAAGGAGGCGAACCTCGAGCGTCCCGTCCGCGGGTGCCGTGTACGTGTAGAGCCGCTCGGGCGCGCCGGAGCCCGTGCAGGAGCCCGTGAACACCGACGATCCGCCCGTGGTATCCCCCATGTTCGACGCCGTCGCGGGGACGGCGGCGCTGCAATAAAGGGCGTATTCGATGTTGCAGGTCGCGTCGCAGCCGTCGCCGTTGATGAGATTGCCGTCGTCGCACTGCTC
>JANMGF010001620.1:0-1583 GCA_031374535.1 Polyangium sp. (in: bacteria) | reverse complement strand
GGCGCGCCGGGGGCCGTCGCGCAGCAGGCACCGTCGTCGGGCACGAGCGGCGCAGGAGAGCACTCGGACGCGAGCCCGCGTCGTGGCGTGGGATCACAATCGGCCGGGATCACATCGCCGGGCGGGTAGGTCGCGCAGATCCCTTCGACGTCGTCGTTCTCCAGCGTTCGCAGCTCCATCGAGCCGGGCATGTAGTCCGTGAACATCGTCGCCGTGCCATCTGCCGAGTGGGAAAGGCCCAGGAAATGGCCCGTCTCGTGCGTCGCGATGGAGGGCAGGTCGTACAGCACGCTGCCGACCTCGGTCGTGAACTGCACGTTCGCTGCGTTCACCTCCATGTCCGCGTCGTAGATCTCGCCCGTCTCGACGTTGTACGTGACCGTCGTCAGCGCGAGCGTGCTGCCCGCGCCTGCGTGGGGCCACACGTCGTCGTGGAACAGGATCACGTTCGCGTTGCCGGCCTTCTTGTTGTACTCGTGCGCGTCGCAATCCACGGGGCCGAGGTTCACCACCTTGATGCGTGGGGTCCCGCCGCCCGTGCACGCCGCGTCGGTCCACTGCCGGAACGCTTCCTCGAAGATGACCGTCGCGTCGTCGAGGTTGATCTGTGACGACGCGCCTTTCTGCATCGAGAAGCTGATGCAGGGCTTGCCCCAGAAAAGCTCGATTCCTTTTTCGCAGTCGGTGGGACGCACCGGCGTGCAGCGAGCGCCTGTGCCGATGCCCTCGCAGCTCGCCGTGCGGCAGTACGCCGACGCCGCGGGCGCATGGAGCATCGACGCCGCGAGGAGCGTCATGCCGAGCGCGATCGGCGCGAATGATGACGCGCGGTTACTTGCGCTCGCGCGGGGCACGTCGCACCTCCTCGATGGCCACGAGCGCCCGCGAAAGCGTCGCCCCCACGAGCACCTCGCGCGCGGCGATGCTCGGCCCGGTCCGCGGCAGGACCGTGCCCGCATCCGGGCTCGGCGCGAGCCTCGGCGGACCTCCTTCGGCCACGATCACCGGGTAATGTCCTTGCGCCATCGCCGTCACGACGACCGCGCTCGACGCCTTGTGCAGGAACAGGAGCGAACGCTCCCCGGGCTTGATCACCGCCTCCCCCGAGACCCACTGCCCGACGTCGCCCACGGTGCCGCCGAGCGTCCGCACCCACACGCTCGTGCCTGGCTCCCCGACGACGGCGCGCTCCACGTCGAGCCGCGTGTACGTGACGATCCGTCGCCCGCTCGGCGTGTCCTCCCACAGGCTCTGCCGTTCGCTCGCTTTCGCGACGACGACGTACGACGAACTCACGACGAGCTCATCGAGCGACACGACCATCGACACGGCCGCCGCGGCCTCCTTCGGGCCCGTGTGCGGCGAGCGCGGCGACACGAAGAGCGCCGCGGGCAAGGCGAGTGAGAGCGCAAGCAGGGAGGCTCGAACGCGCATGCAGCGCAGGATACCACCATCACCCCGCCGAAGCTTCACCCCGGGATGAAGCTCGCGCACGCGGACCGTTTTTCCTGGGGACACCCGTGTTCGCCCCGCCCTAAAAACGAAGCGCCGTGGCCCCTCGCGAGGACCACGGCGCTTCGACG
>JANMGF010001600.1:0-14274 GCA_031374535.1 Polyangium sp. (in: bacteria) | reverse complement strand
GACCTCGGCCCCGGCGCCGGCGAGGCCTGCGCGGATCGTCTGCGCGAGATCGGATCCGTCGTCGAGGACGAGCCAGCGTTCGCCCGATCGCGAGGCAGGAAGCTCGCGTTTCGGTGCGCGCTTCCACGACGGCGCGTAGAGCCACGCGTCCACGGAGGCGCGCCGCGCGAGGTGGGCGTCGGCCGTCGCTTCGATCGGGCTCCGCGCTGCGTCGTACTGGTACACGTGCCGCTCGAACGGGTACGTGGGAAGCGGCACGCGGCGGCGATCTTCCTCAGCGTAATACACGGACCACGCGACGGGCACGTCGGCGAGATACAGCCGGCCGAGCGTCTCGATCAGCGCGGCTTCATCGGAGACCTCGTCACGTTTTCGACCAAGCGACGTGAGCGCACGTTCACGCGCGGAAGGCGAGTGCGCAGCGACGAGCGATCGGATCGATCCGCCCGGCCCCACCTCGAGCAGGAAACGATCGGGATCGGACAGCAAGGTGGCGACGCCGTCGGAGAACCGCACGGCCTGCCGGAGATGGCGGGCGTAGTAGGCAGGATCGATCGCTTCCGCCTTGGAGATCCAGGTGCCCGTGAGGTTCGAGATGTACGGAAGGGTCGGCTCCGATCGCGCGACACGTGAGACCGCCACACGAAGCTCGTCGACGGCGGGATCCATCATCGGCGAGTGGAAGGCGTGCGAGACCACGAGCCGCGAGACCCACACGCCCCGCGCGGAGAGCTCCTTGTCGGCCGCCTCGATCGCGGCGATCGATCCGGCCACCACGGTGGACGCGGGCGCATTCTGCACGGCCACGGTCAAGCCGGGGAGCTTGGCGGCCTCGGACGCGGAGAGCGCCACCGAAAGCATCGCCCCGCGCTCGAGCTTCTGCACCAGCGCGCCACGAAGCGCGACGAGGCGGAGCGCGTCCTCACGCGTGAAGACGCCCGCGATGCAAGCGGCCACGTACTCGCCGACGCTGTGGCCGAGCATCGATTCGGGCTTCACGCCCCACGCCATCCAGAGGCGGGCGAGCGCGTACTCGACGACGAACAGCGCCGGCTGCGCGATCCGCGTCTCCTGAAGCAGCTCTGCCGCGCGCGCGGCGTGTTCGGGCTCGGGGTAAAGCACGTCGCGCAGATCGAGCTCGAGCACGGGACGAAGGAGCTCGGCGGCCGCGTCGACCTCCTCACGGAACACCTTCTCGGTTTCGTAGATCTCGCGCGCCATGTTCACCTGTTGCGCGCCCTGGCCAGGGAACACGAAGGCGACGGGCGTGTTCCGAGGCTCGCGATGCACGGGCACGCTCGCGGCGAACGCCGGCCGGGCCTCGGCCGCGGAGGAGACCAGCGCCATGCGACGATGCTTGTGGAGCTGCCGGCCGACGAGGAGCGTGTACGCGACGTCGGCGAGCGGCAGCGTTGGAAACGCGTCGAGGTGCGCGACGAGCCGCTCGGTGGCCTCGCGCAGCGCAGCCTCGGACTTCGCGGACACGACGAGGAGCTTTCGCGACCGGGACGGCCCGGAGGGCGGCCGATCGGGCGCTTCCTCGAGCACGAGGTGCGCGTTCGTGCCGCCGACGCCGAACGAGCTCACCGCACCGCGGCGCGGCGTGTTTTGCGCTTCCCAGGGCCGGAGACGCGCGTTGACGAAAAACGGCGACGACGCGAAGTCGATCATCGGGTTCGGCGCTTCGTAATGGAGGCTCGGCGGGATCTGCCGCTCTTCCAGCGCCTTGATGAGCTTGATGAGCCCGCCCACGCCGGCCGCCGAGTTCATGTGCCCGACGTTCGACTTGACCGATCCGATGGCGCAGTAGCCACGCGCGTCGGTGTGCGCGCGGTACGCCTCGGTGAGCGCCGCGATCTCGACGGGATCGCCGAGCTCGGTGGCTGTACCGTGGCACTCCACGTACGAGATCGTCCTGGGATCCACGTCCGCCATGGCGAGGGCCATGGTGATGACCTCGGCTTGCCCCTCGACGCTCGGCGCGGTGAAGCCGACCTTCTGCGCGCCATCGTTGTTGATGGCGGCCCCGCGGATCACCGCGTGGATCGTGTCGCCGTCGGCGAGCGCGTCGGCGAGCCGTTTGAGCGCGACGATGCCGACGCCGTCACCGCCCACCGTGCCCCGCGCCTTCGCGTCGAAGGGCCGGCAGTGGCCGTCGGGCGAGGCGATGCCGCCGGGCTGGTAGAGGTAGCCGGCCTTTTGCGGGAACGCGATCCCCGCGCCGCCCGCGAGCGCGATGTCGCACTGAAAGCCGAGCAGCCCCTGACAGGCCATCTGCACGGCGACGAGCGACGTCGAGCACGCCGTCTGGATGGTGAGGCCCGGCCCGCGCAGGTTCAGCTTGTGGCAGACGCGCGTCGCCACGTAATCCTTGTCGTTGCCGATCAGGCTGCCGACGTCGTACGTCCAGAAGGTCAGCGCGCCGAGCACGTACGTGTTCACGTCGATGCCGCCGTAGACGCCGATGAGGTCCCGGTAACGCGCCGGATCGTATCCCGCGTGCTCGAGCGCCTCCCATGCGACCTCGAGGAAGAGCCGTTGTTGCGGATCGGTCAGCTTCGCCTCCGCCGGCGTGAAGCCGAAGAATGGCGCGTCGAAGAGCAGCGAATCATCGATGACGCCACGCGCGGGTACGAAGTCCTTCGACGTACGCATGGTCTCGGGTACGCCCGCCGCCGCGACCTCTTCGGGCGTGAAGAACGACACGCATTCGCGTCCTTCGGTGATGTTCTTCCAGTACGCCTCGACGTCGTTGGCGCCGGGGAAACGCCCGGCCAATCCGATCACCGCAATGTACGGTCCGCTCTCGAGATCACTCATGCTCACTTCGTCCCTCGCGACACCGGGCGCATCCTGACCTGCTGCCGCGCGGCCTCTCGTTGCTTCTGTGCACGCTCCGTGGCGCGCTGAATGGATCGTCGCGGCGCCACGTCCGCCTTCTCCAGGTGGCTCGCGAGTGAGCTCACCGTTGGATACCGGAAGAGATCAATCACCGAGATCTCGCGTTCGAGCGCGGCGGTGAGCTTGGTCAGCACCCGCACGAGTAACACGGACTGGCCACCGAGCGCGAAGAAGCTCGTGTGTACATCCACGTTGTCGATGTCGAGCACCTCACGCCAGATCGCCGCAATCGTCCGCTCGAGGCCCGTCCTCGGCAGGACGCTCTCGGAGGAGGCCCCGGGCGCGCGGCAGACGCCTGCGAGCGCCGCGACGTCGATCGCGCCGGAGGCATCCCGCGGCAAACGGGGCAGCTCGACGATCTCGTAAGGCACCGATCGGGCGCCGGGGGAGCCGACGTCCGGCGGATCCAGCGAAACGCGACCCACGTTGCCCGTCTCCGCATCGTGTTCGACGTACGCGGTGAGCTGCTCCGTCCCTCGGGCGGGCTCGATCACGCGACGGCGGACGTTGGGCCGGGACGCGTCGAGGCCGATGGAGAGCTCGCCGTGCCCCGATCGGATCGCCGCTTCCAGGGCCGAAAAGCCGCGCCGCTTGTCGATCATCGCATAACCGAGCCGGATCGAACGATCGGCGAGCGGGTAGCCGCGGCTCATCCCGAGCTCTTCCCAGTGGCTCCAGGCGAGCGCGAACCGTGCCGCGCGCCCTGCACGTCGATCGTCTTCGAGCAGCGCCTCGAGCGCCACCGACGCCGCCGCGTAGGCGCCCACGCCCGCCCCGCCGAAGAACTCGTATCCCGATCCAAAGCCGACCAAAAATCCGCGATCGCCGAGGATCTGCCGGAGCACCCAGCCGCCGACGAGCTTGGGCCGCACGACGTCGGCGAGGCTCTCGATCGTCTCGTCGGCGAAGAGCCGCGTATGTAGCACGCCGGCGAGGTGAAACGCACCTGCGACCGGCTTGCCGAAGTGTTCTTCCGCGCGCGAGACGACGGCACGCACGGCTTCGAGATCCCCGACATCCGCGGCCTCGTAGATCACGCGCCCGCCTGCAGCCAGTGCCGCCATCACGCGGCGCCTCTCCCCAGCGGTCCCGGAACCTGCGTCGTCTCCAGCCTCGAGGGGTGTACGCCCGAGGAGGAGCACGACGAGGCCATGTGTGTCGACGAGGTGCTTCGCGAGCTCCGCGCCAATCCCGCCGAGGCCGCCGGTCACGAGGACCAGATCACCGCTCTTCCAAGGCAACGGTTCGCGCGCGATCGGACGCTCGGGCGCGAGGCGGAGCACGTGCCGCGCGCCATCGATCCAGCGCACGTCGGGCTCTTTCAAGGACGCGCGCGCCTCGCCAATGAGCCGCTCGGCATCCGCGGCGAGATCGTCCCCCGAAAGCTCGACGTGTTGACACGACAACGTGGCCCACTCGTGCGGGATCACCTTGGCCATGGCGCGGAGCGGCGCGCGCTCGAATGGGATACGTGCACCCGGCGCACGTCGCGCGGCGAGGATCAGATGAACCCCGTCGCCGCGCCGCCCGAGCGCCTGCGCCAGAAGGAGCGGGCGCGCGGAGGCCACCACCGCAGCGTTCAGCGCGCCCACGCTCGCCGGCTCGGGACCCGCATCGACATACGCGCCGAGATGGATCGCGCGGTCCACCCGGATGCTCTCTGCAACAAGCGCAGCGAGAAGCGCGTCGTGATCCTGGGCGCTCGTCGGATCAAGCGTGAAGCGGCGCGTACCCACACGCGCGAAGCCGGATCCCGCCGTGACGCGCACGACCGCGCCTTCACCCACACGCGCGGCGATCGCATCGGCGAGCCCCTCCCCCTCACCCACGAGCAGCCACGCGCCCCGACCGGATCGCGCCGGGCGCACCGGCAGATCGAGCCGCGTCCACGCGGGCCGGTGGAACCAGGCGGGCATCGTTCGATCGTTCCCGGCGACCAGGTCGACGCGCTTGATCACCTCGTCGAAGCGGCCCTGGACGAGGTCGGCCTTGAGCTGACCGCGCTGGATCTTGCCGCTCGTCGTCTTCGGAAACCGCTCCTTGTCGATCGGGAGGATGTACGCGGGCGAGACCCCGAAATCGGCGCTCACCTTCTCGCGCACGGCCCGAAGAAGCTCCGCGTCCACGCCTGCGGATCGCGGGACGAAAAAGAGCGCGATGCCGCCGCTTCCCGCCTCGGGATCATCGACCGCGCACGCGGCTGCGAACGTCGGCTCGACGCCTGGAACGGCGCTCACCGCATCTTCGATCTCGTAACAATAAAAGTTCGCGCCGCGGACGACGAGGGTCTCCTTTTGCCGCCCCGTGATGGTCAAACGCCCTTCGCGGAGAAAGCCGAGATCCCCCGAGCTGAGCCAGCCGTCGCCCACCAGCGTCTCGCGGTTCGCCTCGTCGTTGTGCAGGTATCCCGGCGTGGTCGATCGACCGCGGATCTGCATCACGCCGATGACGCGTTCGGGGAGCACGTGGCCGTCGGGGTCGACGATACGAACCTCGATCCCAGGGCGAAGCGCGCCGAGATCCACGAACGTGATCGCGTCTGCATCCCCCGCGTCGACCTCCTCCAGCACGCCGCCGAGCGACGCCTTGCGCGCGCGGAAAACGCCGGCCTCCGGCGTCCAGTCGTTCGCGTAGCAGATACACGTGCATGCCTCGGCCATCCCGAACGAAGGCTGCATCGCCCCTGCATGCAACCCGAACGGCGCCGCGCGACGAAGCAGCTCCTCCGCGACGGGCACCGTCACCTGCTCTCCACCGTTGAGCAGCCGCTTCACGGACGTGAGATCCCACGTGCGGCCCCGCGCGCTCTCCCCGGCGAGCGCGTCGTTCAGCAGCTTGTAACCGAAGTTCGGCGACCACGAGAAGTTGCCGCGATACGTGTGCAACGCGTCGAGCCAACGCAGAGGATCCGCCAGCACGAGCTCCGTGCGCAGATGGACCTGGTGGCAACCGACGTACGTGTCCTTGATGTGGCAAGTCAGGATGGGTCCGACGTGATCCATCGGCAGCCAGTTGACGTTCACGTCGTCGGGGCCAAAGCCGTTCGCCGCGCTCGCGCCGTGGATGAAATCGATGATCCCGCGGTGCGTCATCTGGATGCACTTGGGGACGCCCGTGCTGCCCGACGAGAGCTGGAGGAATACGACGTCGCGCGGATCAGCTCGATGGATCTCGGCCGACATCGCCTCACGCTCGAGATCCTCCGCCGCGAGGACACGCATCGACGCGGGCGCTGCACCGTCCTCCGCGAAGAGCGCAGGCAACGTGGAAAGCGACTCGACGACGCGGCGGCTGGCGATCAGAGCGGGCCGGCCGAGAAGCGTCCACACGTTGTGAAGTTTCGCGACGACGGCACTCTTGCGATCGTACGCGCCCGTCGTCGCGACCGTGACCGGCGTGGCCCCGGCGAACACGCATGCCCAGAACGCGACGAGGTGGCGCGCGAGATCGTCGACATGGAGGATGACCCGATCCCCCGGACGGATCCCTTGCGCGCGAAGGCCCGCGAGCGCCCGCCGCGCCCTCTGCGAAAGCTCGCGATACGACAGGAACGAAGGCTCCGCGGAGGTCCCCTCGATCATCGTGATTCCGTGATCGCCTCGATGCTCGGCCGTTCGAAGCAACGCCGCGGCGAGCGTGGCCGGCGCGTCATCGGGGATCGGCAAAGAACCACCGCTCGACTGCGCGAGGCGAGGGGTGCTGGTGCTGGTCACGGAGGCCGCCGCGGCCGCAGTCGACGTCGTGTGACGCTCGGCGGCTCGCGCAGCACGAAGATCCGGAAACAGATCGAGCACATGGAGCCGCGCCTGCGCCTGCGTTCGCTCGCGCGCGATGACCTTCACTGCACGGGCCCCGGGCGCCGCCGCGATCCTCTTCTCCCACGCCGCCGCCGCCGCGCCGTCGACGATCGGCAGCGCCGCGAGGGCACCTGTGTCGATCGTCCCGTCGTCCGCGATCGGCAACGCGTTCACCATCACGACGCGGAGCGGAATGCCCGCGGACGGCAGCCGCGGCCGCGCATGCGCCTCGACCTCTGCGGCGCCCAGCGTGTCCGACGCGACCACGTACGCGATCAGCGTATCGAGCCCAGCCAGCGTGCACGGGGCCACGTGCGCCGCGTCGATCGCCGGATGCTCGAGCAGCGCCGCTTCGACCTCGGACACGTGGAAACGAAGCCCGTCGTGCCAGACCCAGCCGGGAGCCGCGCCGAGCACGCGCACCGATCCATCGGCGAGCCACATCGCTCGATCATGCGTCGGGATCCTCGCGCCATCGGGGCCCGGAGCATGGAAGAAACCCCCGACCCCGATCGGCAACGTGCGCCCGATCGCGTCGAGGATCTGGACCCCTCGACCGTCCACGCGTCCGCTCGGCATGGCCTCCCGCTGCTCGCGCGACGTGTACGCAGAGACGAACGGCATGCCGTCGATCTCCGGAGGATCGTAGAGGTAAACGACTTGCGCGCTCGCACGGCGATGGATCGTCTCCACGATCTCGGGCCGGAGCAAACCGCCGCTACACGCGATCCAGCGGGCGCCCGACAACGCGTCGAGCCTCGCTCCGATCATCGAGGGCGTCACGTGTGCACCCGTGATCGCGACCCCCGAAGGCGCATCGAAGACCAGGCGCGCCCCACAAATGAGCGGCAAACACAGCTCGGTGACGAAAAACTCACGCCCCGCCGGGCCACCCGCGAGCATCACCTCGCCGGCTTCCATCGGCAGCTCGGCCCGAAGCCTCGCCACGCGTCGAGCGAGCGCTCTTCGTGTAACGACACGCGGCGCTTCGCTGGCCATCGAGATGTACGCCGGCGCGTCGAGGGAGCGTGGTTCCACCGCGGCGCGCGAAGAAGAATCCGCCGTCGATCCATCGACTGCGGCCTCGTCGAGCCAGAGAACCGGCACACCCAGCGACGCGATCGCACTCTCGTGTGCCCGCGTGGAGAGCAGCAGCGCCGGCTCGATCTCGGCCACGGCTCGCGCGCGCCGAGCCGCTGAGCTCGAAAGATCCAGCACGACGAACGGCACACCCGCGGAGAGCGCGCCCAGCACCGCGACCGCCTCCATCGCCCCACGATCCAGCGCGATCCCGACCACGCGTGGCGCGATCGCTCGAAGCCGCCCCGCGACCTCCCGCGCCCGGTCCGCGAGCTCTCCGTACCGCATCTCCACGCCGCCTCCCACGATCGCGAGAGCCGCCGGCGTACCCTCCGCGCGTGCGGCGAACAGCGCCTCCACGGGCTCGTCGTCGCCGCTCGTTTCCACGACGATCGAGCGCTCGGCGAGCCACCGCTCCTCGTCCTCGGTGAGCCATGGAAACGTTGAGAGACGCTGATCGGGCGCGCGTAAGGCAGCGGCGAGCAAGGTCTGAAAATGCCCCAGGAGGCGCTGCACCGTCTCTGGATCGAAGAGGTCGCGGTTGTACGAAGCGCTCCCGACAAACCCGCCTTCGTGCCGCCAGAAATGCACCCCGAGATCGAAGTGGCTATGCTGCGATCCCAGCTCGAGCGGCTCCACCAAAAGCCCGGGCAACTCGAGCCGTCCGAGCTGCTCCTGGTGCAGCGCGAACATCACCTGGAACACCGGATTCATGCGCGCGTCCCGCGGCACCCCGAGCTTCTCCACGAGCATCTCGAAGGGCACGTCCTGGTTCGCATACGCGCCCCGCGTCACGCCGCGCACACGCTCGACCAGCTCGGTATACGTCGGATCGCCCGACAGATCGGTCGCCATCACCACGATGTTCGCCAGCGTTCCCACGAGCCCCTCGAGCTCACGGCGCCGCCGGCCCGCGATCGGCGAGCCGACCACGATCTTCGACTGATCCGTCCACCGCATCAGCACCGCCTGAAACGCCGCCAGCATCGCCATGTACGGCGTCACGTTCATCCGGTGGCAAAGCGCATCGAGCGCCGCGCCCACGTCCGCCGCGATGCCTATCCCCTCCTGCCCGCCGTTGAACGTCTGTTGCAGCTTCCGCGGTCGATCTGTCGGCAACGCGAGCGTCGGCGCGTTCGCGAGTTGCCGCCGCCAGTAGGCGATCTGCGACGCCACCGCCTCGCCCCCCATCCACTCCCGCTCGAAGATCGCGTAATCGGCATACTGGATCGGCAGCGCGGGGAGAGGCGACGGCTCGCCACGCGTCGCGGCGACGTAAAGCGCGGCGAGCTCGCGCATCCACACCCCGATCGACCACCCATCCCAGACCAGGTGGTGGAAGACCACGAGCAGCACGTGATCCTCTGGCCTGAGCGTGTAGAGCCACATCCTCCACGGCGGCTGTGCGGCGAGATCGAAGCGACGCGTGCTCTCGGCGATCGCGTGCCGCAACGCGTACGGGAGCCGCTCCGCCTGCGGTAGATGCTGACAGTCGTGACGCGTGAAGAACACCTCCGCCGTCGCGAGGACCTCCTGCATTGGCCGACCCTCGACGACGGGGAAACGTGTTCGCAGGATCTCGTGGCGCTCCACGATCTGTCGCAGCGCACGCTCGAGCGTACCACCATCGAGCCGGCCCGTGAGCCGCACTGCGGAGGGGCAATTGTACACCCCATTGTCCTCCGCGATCTGACACACGAACCAGAGGGCCTCCTGCGTGCACGCGAGCGGCAGATCCCGCACGCCCGCGCCGCGCGGCTGGATGGGTAGCGACCACGCATCGACGCCCTCCGTCTTCAGAACCTGCTCGAGGAGATCACGACGCTCTCGCGACAAACCTGCAAAACGCTGTGCAACATCCACCACAGTCGCGGAGGCAATCACACAAACCGTCCAAAGCGCAAGCGCAAGAGGGCGAGATCCGTGCATTTCGTTACCTCGCATGACGTTGGAAACATGCTCGGTTTTTTCGGGGCGCGGGGAGCATAACCCCTCGCGCTGGCCCTCCGGTCGGGGCAATGATTGATCGGTTTCATTGCGTCCCTCTGCGGAGGAATGGCCGAGCGTCCTCGGCACCGCTTCTTTTTGCTCCCGCTTCCCCTCCGGTCCCTCTTCGCGTTATCCTCGCGCCCGCATGCCCTCCGCTGCTCACGCTGATCCCTTCGCCTGGGTGGGCCACACCATCGACGGCAAGTTCCGCGTCGACGAGGTCGTCGGCGAGGGTGGGTTCGGCGTGGTGTACCGCGCGCTCCACCTCGGCCTCGGCGAGCCGATCGCGGTCAAGTGCCTCAAGATTCCCCCGTCCCTCCCCCAGGACGAACGCGAGCGTTTCCACCAGAGCTTCCTCGAAGAAGGCCGCCTGCTCCGAAAACTCTCGCGCGCCACGCCCTCCGTCGTCCAGGCCCTCGACGTCGGCGCCGCCGTCGCCCCGAGCGGCGCCTGGGCCCCTTATCTCGTGCTCGAATGGCTGAACGGCGAGACGCTCGAGGCTCTCCTCGCCCGGCGAAACAAGGACGGAAGCGGCGGCTTGCCCCTCGCCGAAGCGGTTTTGCTCCTCGAACCCGCGGCGCTCGCCATCGCCGCCGCGCACGAGGACGGGATCGCGCATCGGGACATCAAGCCCGCCAACCTTTTCTTGAGCGACGTCGCCGGCGCGCCCACCATGAAGGTCCTCGATTTCGGCATCGCCAAGGTGATCGCCGAGAATGCCACGATCACCCGCGCCATGGAGCAGACCGGGCAAACCCCGTCCATGTTCACGCCTTTTTATGGCGCGCCTGAGCAATTCAATCGTCGTTTCGGCGCGACCGGACCCTGGACCGACGTGTTTGCCCTCGCGCTCGTGCTGGTCGAGCTTTGCTCGGGCAAAAGCGCGCTCGTCGGGGACGACGTCACCCAGCTCTACATTGCCGCGACCGATATCGCGCTCCGGCCCACGCCCCGCGCCCACGGCGTACGCACGAGCCATGCCGTGGAGTCGGTCTTCCAGAAAGCGCTCGCGATCGAGCCGCGTGGCCGTTATACCTCGGCGCGCTCATTCTGGGATGCCCTCCGCGAGGCGTTGTCCGCGCCCATCGAGCCCGACGCGCCCGGCGCCGCCCTCCCCTTGCCCGGGGCGACGGGCTCGACCCTTCGCGCCCCGCTCACGACGTCCCCCCAGATGGCCGACACGCGCACGGACAAGACCGCCTCCTCGCGGCGCTCCTTTTTCGCGGCCCTCGGCGCCTTCACGTTCGTCACCCTCGCCATCGCGGCGTCGCTCGTGCTTCGACAACGCGCCGCGATCGAGCCCGTCCCGGCGATCCTCCGCATGGGCCCCGAGTTTGGCCACGTGGATCTCCCGAGCGCCCCGCCCGACATGATCCTCGTCCCCGCGGGCAGCTTCACGATGGGACACGCGAAGGAAGGGAAAACCGAACGGCCGGCGCACAAGGTCACGATCACGAAAGCGTTTTACCTGGACCGCACCGAGGTCACGGCCGAGGACCAGGCGCGCTGCGTGGCCGCGGGAAAATGCGCGCGGAGCCACGTCCACGGGCCGGGCGTGGACGAGGCCGAGTCCACGAAATTCGCGCCTTTCTGCACCGAGCTCGATCCCTCGAAGGCGCGCCACCCGATCAATTGTATCGACCATGCGCAGGCCACGAAGGTATGCGCGTTCCTCGGCAAACGTTTGCCCACGGAGGCCGAGTGGGAATACGCGGCGCGTGGCAAGGACGAACGCCTCTTTCCCTGGGGAAATGAGCCTGCCACCTGCATGATCGCCCATGTCGCGCGCACGGCCGGCCAATGCCCCGGCCGCGCCAAAGGAACCCTGCCCGTCGGCTCGTTCCCCGACCACGCGAGCCCCTTCGGCGCCCTCGACATGGCCGGCAACGTCTGGGAATGGGTCGCGGACGCCTTCGATCCCGGCGCCTACACGAAAACCGAACGCAAGGACCCGCTCGTGACCTCGGGGCCGAAAGGCATCCTCCGCGGCGGCTCCTGGGATTTCGCTGCGAATAGCGCCAAAACGACGACCCGCGTCGCATTCGACCACGCCACGGGCCACGTGAGCACCGGCGTGCGTTGCGCGAAGACCGCGGACTGACGCGCCGCGCCCCGAGGTTTTTCCCTTACACGAGAGAACCCGGACGGACGATTCGTCGGCGCGGCTGCCAACCTGTTGGAGGCATGCCGATGGATTGGAAGCCCTCTTGCGCCCCCTCGCCTTCCCGTCTACGGACGTGGCTGCCTCGCGACCCACGCGCGAGACGAGGAGACGAAACATGGCCATCACCCCGGCAAAGTACACGGCAAAGGATTACGCGTCGCTCAAGGGCCTGCAAGGCATCACGGACGACCAGGTCGCCGTGCACCTCACCCTCTACAATGGATATGTCACCCGTTCGAACAAGCTGAACGAGACGATCGCCTCCATGGTGGCCGATGGCAAGGCGTCGAGCTTCGAGTTCAACGAGCTGAAGCGCCGCGCGGGCTGGGAGGTCAACGGCGTCCTGCTCCACGAGTACTACTTCGACAACCTCAAGGCGGCCGCCGGTGACGGCAAGGACTCGAAGTTCGCCCAGACGATCGCGCGCCAGTATGGCAGCTTCGACGACTGGAAGAAGGACTTCCTCGGCGTCGCCAAGATGCCCGGCGTCGGCTGGGCCATCACGTACTTCGATCCCGCGCGGAACCAGTTCGACAACTACTGGATCGACCGCCACGACGTCGGCCACCCCGCCGGCCAGACCCCGGTCCTCGTCCTCGACCTCTGGGAGCACGCCTGGAGCGTGTACCTCAAGCCCACCGAGCGCGCGAAGTACCTCGAAGACTTCTTCGCGAACGTGAACTGGGCCGTCGTCGACGGTCGGCTCTGATCTCCGCACCGCCGGAAAAAACGAAGACCGAGGACGCCTGAACGCCGCGCCCTGGGCGTGGTAAAAGCGCGCCATGCAGGACGACGACGCGCGGAACGGAAACGAATCGGTCGGCCACCTGGAACCCGAGGAGCTACGGCGCCTCGGGCACCGGATGGTCGATTTCATCGTGGATTACTGGCAACGGGTCGAATCTTTTCCCGTCCGCTCCCCCGTCTCTCCCGGCGAGATCACGTCCCAGCTCCCGGTCCACCCGCCCGAGCAGGGTTTTGGTGGAGCCGCGGGCTGGGACGCCGTGTTCGAGGACCTCGAGCGGCTGATCATGCCCGGCCTCACGCACTGGCAATCACCCAATTTTTTTGCATATTTCCCCTCGAATGCCTCGGGCCCCGCCGTGCTCGGCGAGATGCTGTCGGCCGGGCTCGGCGTGCAAGGCATGCTCTGGTCGACGAGCCCCGCGTGCACCGAGCTCGAGACGCGAATGCTCGACTGGCTCGGCGAGCTGCTCGGCTTGCCTGCGTCGTTTTCGTCGACATCCCCGAGCGGCGGCGGGGTGATTCAAGGCACGGCGAGCGAGGCCGAGCTCGTGGCGATGGTCGCGGCGCGTGAGCGGGTGCGGCGGGTGGTCGGACGGGACGACGAGCCGCTGGTGGTGTATGCGTCGACGCAGGCCCACTCGGCGATCCAGAAAGCGGCGCTCATCGCGGGCGTGACGCGGAGCCTCACGGACGAGGACAGGCTTTGCCTCGTTTCGACGGATGATCGGTACGCGATGCGGCCGGATCTGCTCGAACGCGCAATCACCGAGGATCTCGCGCGGGGCCGGCGGCCATTTTTCGTGGTTGCCACGCTGGGCACGACGTCGTCCGGCGCATTCGACGATCTCGTGGCGATCCGCGCGGCGCTCGATCGGACAGGTTTTTCCGGGTACGGAGGCTGGCTCCACGTCGACGCGGCCTGGGCGGGATCTGCGTTCGTTTGTCCGGAGCTCCGAGGGCCGCTCGCGGGGATCGAGGCGGCCGATTCGTTCGCCGTGAACCCGCACAAATGGCTGCTCGTCAATTTCGATTGCGACGCCTTCTACACGCGAGACCGGGATTCGGTCCTCGCGGCGCTCTCCGTGACCCCCGAGTATCTACGGAATGCGGCGAGCGGCAGCGGGGCCGTGATCGATTACCGGGACTGGCAGATCCCGCTCGGCCGGCGGTTCCGCGCGCTGAAGTTGTGGTTCGTCATGCGCCATTACGGCGCCGAGGGGCTCCGGGCCCATATCCGGAGACACGTGCGGATGGCCGAGCGGTTCTCGGCGTGGGTGGCCGAGGACAAACGGTTCGAGGTCCTCGGTCAATCCCTCTCGCTCGTATGCCTGCGGCTCGTGCCGCGGGGAGGCGAGAGCGCGGAGGCCGTGGACACGAAGAACCGCGAGCTCCTCGAGCGGGTGAACGCGCCGGGCCGGGTTTTCCTCACGCACACGGTGCTCGCGGGCGTGGACGGGGCGGCCGCGCGGTACGTGCTCCGGGTCGCGATTGGCGCGACAAACACCGAAGAGAGGCACGTCCGCGCGTGCTGGGAAGAGATCACCCGCGCGGCGGATCACGACGCTTGACGTTTCACGGAGGCGGCTCGGCCGGGGG
>JANMGF010001598.1:0-2357 GCA_031374535.1 Polyangium sp. (in: bacteria) | reverse complement strand
CCGTGCGCGCGCTGGAACGGGGAGGCGCGAGGTTGCACCTCGGTGCCGTGACCTTCGGCGCCCTCGTCGTCGCGATCGCCACGGCCTTCGCGCGAGGTCCCGAGCCCGAGCCGCGGCCCTTCGTGCCGGCGTTCCTCGCCGCGATCGCCCTTTTTGCCGTCGTGCACCTCGTGGCCACGGGTCTCGCCGCGCTTCGTACACGTGCGCCCGTGCGCTGGGCCTCGGTGCTGTCCGCGTCGCTCGCCACGCTGACGTTCGTCGCCGCGACGCTCGGCTCCACGGCCGACGAGGTCCCGACGCTTCGTGCGCTCGCCACGGCGGCTTCTGGCGCTCTGGCCCTCGCGCTCGCCACGACGATCACGCGGCGAAGGCCCGAGGCCAGCGCGCGGCTCTCCTTGCTCGCCGGGCTCGCGCTTGGTCTCTTTGCTGCGGCTCTCGCCTTTGGCCTGCGTGGGGCCACGATCACCGTGCTCTGGGCGGCGCTTGGTTGCGTCGCGGCGGCCATCGCGGCGCGCTCGCGGGAGTGGGGGTGGCTCGTCGTGGCGTCGCTCCTGTTCTCGGCGACGCTCCTTCGCCTCGTCGTCATCGACGTGTGGGGCACGCAGGAGCTCGTCGAGCAGTTCTTCGATACGCAGGGCAGGGAAGGGATCCTGTCCGTGCCCGTGCTCCGGAGCGCACGTGCGACGGCCCTCGCGGGGACGAGTCTTTCGCTCCTCGTCGCGGCGTACCTGCTGTTTGCCGGGGCAAGGCGCGCGGAGGCCCAAGGCGACGAGGCGACGGCCTCGCTCAAGACCGCGGCGGGTGTCGCTTCGATCGGCGGGCATGCGCTCTGGATCGCGCTCGCCGTGCTCGAGGTGCGCGCCGCCGTGACGACGCTCCCCGCGCCTCCGCCCGTGCCGCTCGACGGACCCGCGTGGATGGCCTTCTCCGCGCGCGTCACGGCCTTGCTCGCGGCGCAGGAGGGAAGGCTCGCGATGACGACCACGCTCGTGCTCTCCCTCGCGGCCGCGGCGCTGCTCGCGCTCGGCTTCGCGGCCCGGAGCGCGCTTCACCGCTACCTGGGGCTCCTCTTGTTTCTCGTCGCGGTGGCCAAGCTCGCGGCCTGGGACGTGTGGACCGTCGAGCGCATCTACCAGATCCTGCTTCTCACCGGCGTCGGCGCGTTGCTCGTCGCGGGAGGTTTCCTCTACGCGCGTTTCAGTGATCGGCTGCTCGCGCTCATGCGTACGGGCGGCAAGTGAGGCGAACGTGGATCCCCAGTTCGATTTGCGAAGAATGGGTGGTGTAGCTACACGTGTGTCGTTAGGAAGGATATCGTAGAGACCGCGATCCTATTCTTCTCGAAGCTTCTCAATGTTCAAAGCGGCCCCATTGCGAGCGATCGTCCTCGACGTCGGCATTCGTGATCCTTTGCACCTCGACATCGTAGCTGGCGCGCGTGCGTTCCTCGTTGCGTTCGGATATCGCGAGCCCGCGGAAGGATGGGACGCAATCGATATTCCGCCGGGATAGCAGCCGCGCGTGACGTTCGTGGGCGATCCGGCTCCTTCGCGACAGGGGGCGAGCCGGGCTGATTCCAGGTCGCCGCGCGTGCTCTCCGTGGTATCTTGCCGGCGCTATGCGTCGCTATTTCCTCGTGACCCAGATGCGCGCCTGCTCGATGGCGTTTGCCTGTTTTGGGCTCGCGGCTGTGGGGCCCCCCGCGTTTCGAGGCGGATTCGGGGCCTTCCTGCTCTCGCCGCCCGGCCTCGCAGTCGTGGCCCTCGGGCTCGTCATGCTGGGGCTCTCCATCGAGGAGACCGGCACCGTGCGGCGGATCCGGCTGGGCGTCGCGATCCGGCTGCTTTCGTTCGGGCTCGTCTTCGCGGCCGGGGCCTGGGCGGTCGCGGCGGGGGCGCTGGGCTCCGAGCTCGCAATCTTCGGTTCTGTTCTTTTTGGCCTGGGCGTAGCCGGCGCGGCGGTCGCTTTCCTGCACGACAAGAGCGTCTTCGTGGACATCCGCCACGGCCAGGCGCTTCGGCTGGAGAAGATCACGGCCAATTTCGTTTCGCTGCACGCGCGGGGTGGGGAGGTCATCACGATTCCCACGTCCTCGCTGCGTGGCGTCGCCCTCGCGCGGGACATCGACGGGCGGGGCGTCTTCGTGCTCGTCCGGAGCCGCGACGACGTGGTGGGCCAGGCGGAGGCCTTGCCGTGGGTCGGCGCGACGCGGGAAGGGGATACGCTCATCCTGACCGAACACGAAGCCGGCCTCGATGCCGAGGTGCTCGCGTCTCGGTTGACGGAGGCGGCTGCCGCGGCGCGGGAAGGCGGCTACCGCTAGTACATCATCCCGGAAGTTCGTAGTGGTTCCCGCC
>JANMGF010001572.1:0-3271 GCA_031374535.1 Polyangium sp. (in: bacteria) | reverse complement strand
CGCGCTCGGCGCAGGCTGCTCCATGCCCTCCTCCGACGTCGACGGCGGGGATCTCCTCAACGTCTTCGAAAGGGACGCGGCCGCCGCCGACGCTTCGGCGCTCGATGGAGGCGGCAAGGACGCGGGGCGCAAGGATGGAGGGGCCGCGCCGGTGCCCCTCGCGCCCGCCGGTGCCGCGGCCAAGCCCGTGACGCGTCCGCCCACCGAAGGGAGCTGCGTCGCGGTCGACGGGCTGCCCGATCAGAACATCAAACGTACCCTCGGCAGGCCACCTTGCCCCGGCGCCGAGGTGCTCGAGTGGAAGGACGCGGCAGGCGCGCCTCGCTACGCGTGTGTGATCACGCCCAAGGGCATCGACACGCGCGCGCCCTTGCCGCTCCTCGTCTTTTTCCACGACGCCGGCGACAACCCGCGCAGCGTCGACAAGGAGACCTCGCTGCGCAAGCTCGGCGCGCGCTTCGATCTCACGGGCGACCCGGCGCACGCAGGGTTCATCGTTCTCTCGCCGCAAGGCCGCGCCCTGCACGGAAACCGCGAAGGCGCGATGTTCGACGTCGATTACACAGGCGAGGACAACGTCGACGTCGGCGCGACGGATCACTTCGTGTCCGTTCTCACGACGCGTGGCCACGTCGATCGCCGCAGGATCTACGCCGTCGGCGCCGGTCATGGCGGGCACATGGCCGCGACGTACGCGATGATGCGCGCCGATCGGATCGCAGCCTTCGCCACGTACGGGAGCGACGCGCCGCACGCCGCGTGGTCCTGCCCGGGACCGCCGCCGCCGGCGTTCGTGCTCTACCGGGCCTGTGACCAGATCGCGCCTTGCAACGCCGTCGAGCGATGGCTCCGGTCGCGCGACGCGCTCGCGGCAGAGACCACCGGGCTCCGGCTCGGCGCGGCGAACGCCGAGGAGCCGACGTGCGCGATCGACAAGAAATGCACCGTGATCGTCGGTACGGCGCTCCACCGTCGATGGCCCAAGGGGCGCGAGGAGGAACTGCTCCGGTTCCTGGCGAGGCACACGCTCTCGGTCGCGCCGTGATCGAGCCTCGAACTTGGCTCGGGTCGAAGTCCGGGTGTTACCCTTCGAACCCGATGGCCGCGCGCACGATCTTCACCCCGGACCACGCGCTCGACGTTTTGCTCGACGTCCTCGACGACGCGGTTCTGGTGTTCGACGAAGGGCTCGTTTGCCGCGGCGCAGGCCGCCGCGTGGAGGCGCTCCTCGGCCTCGATCCGGGCTTGGCCCTCGGGCAGACCCGCGACGCGCTCCTCGGGCGGCTCGCCGCGGCCGCGCCCGAGATCGAGGGGCCGCTCGCGACGCTCGGCGAGCGCGCGCTTTCCACGGAGCGCCTGGAGATCGATCCGCTGGAGATCGCGGGCCCGACGGCGCGTACGTTCGTGTGGACGAGCGCGCCTCTGATACGCGAGGGCGCCGTGGTGGGGCGGCTCGACGTCGTGCGGGACGTGACGCGTCTTCGCGAGGTGGAGAAGGCGTCGGCGTTGATGGCGCAGAAGCTCGACGAGATGTCGCTCGTCGACGCGCTGACGGGCCTTTCGAACCGCCGCCGCTTCGAGGAGGAGTGCGAGCGCGAGCATCGGCGCGCGCAACGCGCGTGGGAGTCGTACGCGGTGGCGCACGTGGACGTGGACGGCATGGAAACGATGAACGCGTCGTTTGGCCGGGCGAACGGCGACGTGTTGCTCCGGCTGCTCGGTGAAGCGTTGCGCTCGTCGCGGCGGCAGTACGACGTGGTCGCGCGGTGGGAGAACGACGACTTCGCGTTGCTCTTGCCCTGCGTGGATCAGGCGGCCGTGAAGAGCGTGCTGACGCGCGCGGCGGCGCACATGGTCGCTCGGGCGAAGGAGGCGGGCTACGGGATCACCGCGAGCGTAGGCGTCGCCGTGTGGACGCCGCCCTCGGCCGACAGCGCCGCGGACGTACTCGGCCGCGCCTCGGCCGCCCTCGACGAAGCGAAGCGAAAGAGCCCCGGCGCGATCCACGTCGACCTCGGCGGGACGAACTTCAAGAACGACCTCGAGCACGTCGCGGTCGAGCCTCCCGAGCGGGTCGAATAGGGCCCCGCGCGCCGACCGAAAAGCTGTGGTACGAATCGACGCATGGGTGGAGCGTCGTACGACGAGCTCTTGCGGGAGCTCGAGGGGCGAGGGGTCCAGCGGGCCAAGATCGGCGGGTTCGACGTCGATGGAGTGCTGCGGGGCAAATACGTGTCGATGGAGAAGCTCGGCGCGGCGCTCGCGGGTGGCTTCGGCTTCTGCGACGTCATCTTCGGCTGGGACATCGGCGACGTCCTCTACGACAACGCACGCGTGACCGGCTGGCACACGGGGTACCCCGACGCGCACGCCGTGCTCGATCCCTCGACGAAACGCCTCATCCCTTGGGAGCCCGGCACCGTCGCGATGCTCGCCGACTTCCGCAACGCAGACGGCAGCCCGCACCCGGCGTGCCCACGTTCGACGCTCCGGCGCGTGATCGCGCGCGCCGAGGCGATGGGGTTCTCGCCGAAGCTCGCGTGCGAGTTCGAATTCTTTGTGTTCAAAGAGACGCCCGCGTCGCTGCACGAAAAACGCTTCCAGAAGCTCGAGCCGATCTCGCCGGGGATGTTCGGCTACTCGTGGGTGCGCGAGGGGCAAAACAAGGAGCTCATGGCCGCGATCCTCGACGGCATGCGTGCCTTCGACATCGAGATCGAGGGGCTCCACACGGAGACGGGGCCGGGCGTGTACGAGGCGGCCATCCGGTACGACGACGCGCTGCGGGCAGCCGACAAGGCGGCGCTCTTCAAGGTCGCGATGAAGCAGATCGCCTACGAGCGCGGGCTCAGCGTGACGTTCATGGCGAAGTGGAACGCGAGCCTGCCGGGCTCCTCCGGGCACCTGCACCAGAGCCTCTGGAAGGACGGCGAGAACGTGTTCTACGGGCCCCCGTCCGAGGGCGGCATCTCGCGTCACCTCCGCCACTACGTCGGCGGCCAGCTCGCGCTCCTGCGGGAGATGACGGCGCTCATCTCGCCGACGATCAACTCGTACAAGCGGTACGTGCCCGGCGTGTGGGCGCCCCTCACGGCGACGTGGGGCTACGAGAACCGCACGGCAGCGCTGCGCATCGTCGGGGCCGGGACGAAGGCCGCGCGGGTCGAGGTGCGGCAGGCGGCGGCCGACATCAACCCGTACATCGCGATGGCGGCGACGCTCGGCGCGGGGCTCTTTGGAATCGAGAACGCGATCGAGCCTCCCGCGCCCG
>JANMGF010001492.1:0-1180 GCA_031374535.1 Polyangium sp. (in: bacteria) | reverse complement strand
GACCCCACCCCGCTCCAGGCCAACCAGCCGAAGCCCCCCAACCCCAGGCACATGATCATCGCGCCGACGCCCGCGGCAGGTCCTGCGAGGCGGCGCGCGAGGCGGCTCGCTTCGACGGCGAGCGCGGCGTGCGCGACCGTGCCGAGCAGCCACGACGCCCAGACGAGCGAGAGCCCGCGTAGCCCGAGGAGATGGAAAGGCGCGAGGACGATCGGCCAGAGCAGGCTCGTCGCGCCGGTCGTGTAGCCCTCGCCGGGCACGTACGAGAAGAAGTGACCTTCGGCGAGGCGACGCGCGTATTGCAGGTGGATGAAGGCGTCGTCGAGGGGCAACGCCGGGCGGCCTGCGCGGCTCAAGATGCCTCGAACGGCGAGGGCGCCGAGGGCGAAGCTCACCGCGAGGGGGAAGGCGTAAGGGGCAAGGCGTTTGCCCACGTCCCGAAGCGTCACGCGCGCGACCTTAGCATCGAGCCGCTACCCATCGGGTCGACGCTGTGCTTGTTTGCGCCGGCCATGGTGTTTCGGCCGCGCCCCAACCATCCCTACGCTCACGCCGCTCGTTTCCCCGACGAGGGCGCCGTCGACATCGGCTCGATCCTGCCGGGCGAAGGTCCCATCGAGATCGAGATCGGCCCGGGCCGCGGCGGCTTCCTCTTCGAGCGCGCGGCGGCCGCGCCTTCGATGCGGCTGCTCGGGCTGGAGATCCGCATGAAGTGGTCGTCGGTCGTGGACGAGCGGCTGAAGAAGCAGGGGCTCGGCTCGCGAGCGCGCGTGCTCAACACGGACGCGCGCGAGGCGCTCACGCGGCTCGGACCGGACGCCTCGATCGACACGTTTTTCATGCATTTCCCCGACCCGTGGTGGAAGAAGCGGCACGCGAAGCGCCTCGTCATGGGCCCGGGCTTGCTCGACGCGATCGCGCGGCTCCTGCGGGACGGCGGCGCGTTTTACGTGCAGACCGACGTGGCGGAGCGGGCGGAGCTCTACGAGGCGCAGATCGGGGCGCACGAGGCGTTCGAGCCGAGCGGGGACGAGCCGGGTTCGCCGCGTTTGTCCGAGAACCCGTACAACGCGCGGAGCCCACGCGAGCATCACGCGATCGCGGATGGACTGCCGGTGACGCGTCTCCGGTACCGAAGGCGCGCGCGTGGACTCAATTCAGCTTGAAAGCGACGCGCCCG
>JANMGF010001482.1:0-2674 GCA_031374535.1 Polyangium sp. (in: bacteria) | reverse complement strand
CTCGCCGCCCTCGTTTCCCGCACCGAACGTGGGCTCATCGTCTGCGGCCCCGCGCCCCTCGACCGCGCCGGATCCTCCCTGCGCGAAGCCGCCACGACGCTCGCCCGCGCCACCGGTTTCCCCCTGCTCGCCGAAACGACCAGCCAGGCCCGCTTCGGCGCCTCCGACCCGGACCTCGTCTCCTGCGCCGCCTTCGACGCCGTGCTGCGGGATCCCTCCTTCGCCGCGCGAAGAGCCCCCGACCTCCTCCTCGAGCTCGGCGCGCCGCCCACCTCCGGGGCCTACGCCGACTACCTCGCGAGACACCCCACCGCCGCGCGGTGCGTCATCGCCCCGCACGGCTGGACCGACCCTTCCCAGGACGCCACCGCTCTCGTCCTCGCCGACCCTGCCGACACGGCCCGCGCCCTCGCCGCCCGCCTCGGCGGACCTCGCCGCCCCTCGCCGAGCCCCTGGGCGGCCGCCTTCCGCCATGCCGACGCCCTCGCCTGGTCCCTCGCCGAGACCTTCGCCCCCGCGCCCCACCTCACCGAGGCTGCCATCGCCCGCGCCGTCGTCGCCGGCACCCCCCCGGGCGCCCTCCTCGCCGTCGGCAACAGCTTGCCCGTGCGTGACGTCGACCTCTGGGCCCCCCCTCGACCGAGCCCCCTCGGCGTCCTCCATCAGCGCGGCGCCAGCGGCATCGACGGCCTCGTCGCCTCCGCCGCGGGCGCTGCGAGCGTCTCCGGCAGGCCCGTCGTCCTCCTCCTCGGCGACACGAGCCTCCTCCACGACCTCACCAGCCTCGCGCTCGCCCGCCGCGCCCCCGTCCCCCTCGTCGTCGTCGTCGTCCAGAACCAGGGCGGCCGCATCTTCGAGCGCCTCCCCATCGCCCGCGCCGTCGACCAGGACCGCTTCGATAAGTACTTCACGATGCATGAGCCCGTGGATCTCGCCCCTGCTGCCGCGGCCTTTGGCGTCCGGTTCCATCGCCTCGACACCGAACCGGCCCTCGTCCGGGCCCTCGCCGAGGCCTCCACGACGCCTGGCGCGACGCTCCTCGAGGCCGTCGTCCCGCCCGAAGACGGCCGCGCGCGTACCGCCCGCTTCCGGGCGGCTCTCGGGCAAGCGCTTGCCCGCCAGGATCTCTCATGAACCCCGAAAAGACCGCGACCCTCGGCGCCTTGCCTTCCGCCGCCCCCCGCGCCTCGATCCGCCCCGGCTCGGCCCGCGCCTGGCTCCTCGCCTGCAGGCCCGCCACCCTCACCGCCGCCGTCGTCCCCGTCGCCGTGGGCAGCGCCGTCGCCTACGCCCTCGGCGCTTTCCGCGCGTTCCCAGCCACAGCCGCCCTCCTCGGCTCGATCCTCATCCAGATCGCCACGAACTTCGCCAACGACGTCTTCGACCACGAAAAAGGCGCCGACACCGAAGAGCGACTCGGCCCCACCCGCGCCACCGCCACCGGCCTGCTCACGCCCCGGGAGGTCCGCGCTGGGCTCGCCGTCACCATCGCCCTCGCCGCGATCCCGGGCCTTTACCTCGTCTCGGTCGGCGGATGGCCCATCGTGGTCATCGGCACAGCTTCGGTCCTCTCCGGCATCGCCTACACCGGCGGACCGTACCCGCTCGGCTACCACGGGCTCGGCGACGTCTTCGTCTTCCTCTTTTTTGGCCTCGTGGCCGTCTGCGGCACCGTCTTCGTCCAGGCCGGCGCCGTCCCGACCCTCGCCCTCCTCGCCTCCGTACCCGTCGGCGCGCTCGCCACGGCCATCCTCGTGGTCAACAACGTCCGCGACCGCGAGACCGACGTGAAGGCCGGCAAACGCACCCTCGCCGTACGTTTCGGCCGCCGCGCCGGCATCACCGAATACGCGGCCCTCCTCGCGGCTGCTTACGCGACGCCCGTGGCCTGCGTGTTTTCGCTCGGCCGTTCGCCCTGGGTGCTCCTTCCGCTCGTCTCCTTGCCCCTCGCCATCGGCTTGCTCCGCGCCCTCGCGACCCGGGAAGGCCGCCCGCTCAACGCCGTCCTCGCGCGTACGGCCATGTTGCTCCTGGTTTTCGGCGTGCTCTTCAGCGTCGGGCTGGTGGTCGGAGGCGCTTGACGTGGAGATCCGAGGCGGCGCCGCGCTCCCGTCGTATGGCCCGAACCGCCAGTTCGTGCGTCTCGGCCTTCGCGACGAGCACAAGAGCCTTTCGATCGGCGAAGCCTCGCCCTTGCCCCCGTTCGCGGCGGACGTCGCCTCGGTCCTCTCCACGATCCTCGGCGAAGCCCTCGCCGACCTCGCCCCCGCGGCCGATGCTCTTGCCCCGCGAGAGGCCGTGACCGCCGCGCTCGCGCCCGTCGAGCGAGCCCTCGCCCCATACCCTGCGGCGCGTTTTGCCCTGGAGACGGCCCTCTTCGACGCCGTCGGCCTACGCCGTGGCCTCTCCGTGGCCGCCTGCCTCGCCGGTGAAAGCCGCCTCGCCCAGGTGCCCACCAACGCCCTGCTCGACGCCTCCGCGGCCGACCTCCCCACACGCGCCCAGGATCTCGCCGGAAAGGGCATCCGCGCCCTCAAGCTCAAGCTCCGCGCCCGCGACGAGGATGGTTTTGCGCGTGAGCTCGACGCGCTCCGTGCCCTGCGGGAGGTCCTGCCGCTTCCGTTCGAGCTCCGCCTCGATCCGAACGGCGCCTGGACCCTCCGCGAGGCCCACG
>JANMGF010001470.1:0-3667 GCA_031374535.1 Polyangium sp. (in: bacteria) | reverse complement strand
GGCGGGACAGCGATAGTCCTGGTCATAGGTCGGGTCGCCCTTGTGCGGGTCGAGCATGGGGAAGGCGGAGTGCTTGATCACCACGTAGCCGCTGCTGCGCTCGAGGTCGCTGTCGGTGCCGAACCCGAAGTAGTTGTTCTCCTTCTTCGCCGACGCGTAGATCCACCGGCGCTGGTCGCGGCTGAAGGGGCGCTCCTCGTCGTTGTTCGTGACGATGTATTGCCGGAGCTCCGGCCCCACCGCCTCGAGCAGGTAGCGAAAATGCCCGATGATCGGGAAGTTACGAAGGATCGCGTGCTTGGTCTGGGTCACGTCGTGAATCGCGACGGCGACGACGACGGCGGCGGCGATGGCCAGGATGATCCACACGGCAGGTTACCTCCGGGGCGCTCGGGCGAGACAGGCTAACGCTCTTCGGGAGACGGTGTCGAGGGCTCCGTTCGTTCGATCTCGCGCTCGATCTTCACGAGCGCCTCGTCGATCCAGCGCTCGATCGTGCGCGGGAAAGGCCACATCCAGCCATAATCCGGCCCCGTGAAGCGCCGCACGATCTCCTCGCGCAGGGCCGGGGCGCGGGCCGCGGCGAGGCCCTCGATCTCGGCGACGGCGCGGAGCGTCTCCTCGTACGCCTCCCACTCGAGGCGGGCGCGGAACCAGGAGAGGCCCATGGGCAGGGGCAAGATGCCATAAAAAAGCACCATGACGACGATCCCCCAGCGCTCGAATTGCGCGACGTGGACGGCCTCGTGGCGCAGGACCTCGAGCGCGTGGGTCGGCTCCCAGTCGTCGAAATCGTCGGGCACGTAGATCGTATGGCCGAGCGTGGTCACGTAATGGCTCAGGTATCGGCTCTGTCCGCCGAACGTCACGGCGTAGAGGGCCGCGCCGGCAGCCCTCTGGTGCCAGTAGGCCGATTTCTTCACGACCAGGATCGGGCGGGGCCTTCGAGCGAATCGATCGAGGAGCCGCGCGAGCTCGTCCCGCGCCTTCCTGTCTGCGATGTGTGTCGCCTTCATTCGAAACGTTCTCCGAGGGCCCCGCCGGTTCCTTTCAGCTCACGGAAGGCGCTGCGAGCGCACGGCGAGCCCTGCGGCCGATCGCGAGGCCGAGGCCGAGGAGCGCCAGCGCCATGCCGGCGAGCTCTCGCCTTTGCTTGCGCTCGCGCGGCGTCGTGCCCGTGTCCTTCAGAATGGGCGCCACCGCGGACTCCACGCACGGCGGATTCAGCTTCTTGCCCGCCGTGAGCCAGTTGTCGATCGTGGCCTGCGAGGCTTCGGCTTGCAATTCGAGGTCGAGCTCGAGCGCCACGCGGGAGAGATTGCCCTCGATCCGGGTGAGCCAAACGCTCGCCGGGTGCATTCCGGTGAGCGCGGCGGCCATGTCGTCGAACGCCGGCTTGTCCATCGGCTTGGCGCAAGCGAGGTCCCGCGCGTCGATCTGGCCGGGTAGGACCTCGGTGCACATCCCGTCCGCGTCGCACGGGTTCACGACGAGGTCCATGCTGTCCGCGTATTGCAAGAATCGAGACGCGCACGACGAGTCGAGCGTCTCCGCGTTCAGGCGTCCCGTCTCCGCGTAGAGCTCTCCGATCGTCGAGAACGTCGGGAAACCATTCTCACCCGCGGCGTATTGCACCTGCTGCCCGCGCGAGTTCGTCACCGGCGAGAGCAGCGCGCCCTGCCGCGCGTACGAGCTGAGGAACGTGCGCCCATTCTCCTTCGCGAGCACATCCTGGCGCAGGACCGAATAATCGGATTGGACCGCCGCGAAGTCCCACGTCACGTCCGTCTCCAGGACCGTCGCGTTGGGGAAGTTCTTCGCCTCCCAGCGCCCTTCGCCGATCATGTACAGCGTGATCGCCGTGTTCGCGCCCGTCCCCGCCGCGACCATTCGCAAGGGCAGGACCGGCGTCGCGCCCGGCGAGACGACACGCACCGGCTTCATGTTCTGCACGCCCGCGCCCGGCGCGAGCCGCATCGCGATGAAGTCGAAGTCCTCGGTGGTGTACTGATCGATGATCGGCTGGATGCCCGCGTCGACCGCGAATCCGTTGGTCTGGAGCCAATCGGTGAGCACGCCGGGGGTATCGGTCGCGAGCGTCACGACCTCGTAGGGCCCCACGGTCTCGCGGCGGACGACCGTCACCGGAGGCGGCACCTCCCCGCCGCCCGTGCCCTCGAAATTGCCTGCCGATGCGGAATCATACGAAGCGCAACCGCATCCGCTGCCGCCGCTGTCCTCGAAGTCGCCGCCGCTGAAGCCGCAAAAGAGCTGCGGCGCGAGGACGCGGGTCGAGGTCGCGGCGTCGAGGGCCTCGAACCAGGCGTTGCTCGCGAGCTCGAGGCGCGCGCCGGGCTTGATGGGCAGGACCCACGCGAACTCCTGCGGCGAGCCCGTGTATTCGACCTGATCCCAGAGCACGGTCTGCGTCGGGGAGATGGCGAAGGCCATGCGATGGCCCGTGACCACCGTGGTCTCGGGGTCGTCGGTCGCGTGGAAACAGCCGCCGCACGCGTCGGCGTCGGTCACGAACAAGGAAGAGACGCCCATCGTGGCGAGACACGTGAGGGCGAGGAATCCGAGGCGTTTCGTCATGGAAAGGGCTCCTTTCGGAGGGAGAGATCGAAGAAGTCGTCGCCGGCGTGGCGGCGTGCTCGAAGGAGACCACGAGCCTCGGCCGGATGTCGAGGCGCCGGTGATCCATCAGGCGCCCGGGCGGCCCGAGCCGGCTCTCGACAGGTCCACGTCGAGCTTGCCGAGCCGCGCGAGCAGCGGGCCCCGCTCCTCCATGGCCATCCCGAAGAGCGCGCGCGCCGCGTCCTCGTCGAGCGCCGGGACGGGCCGCGCCGCGAATCGAGGGAGGTCCTGGGCGGAAATCTGAAAAATCAAATGGTAGACGCCGCTGTTCGACGCGGCGAGCACGCAGGGCGTCTCCACCACGCCGAGCAAACGTCGAAGGGCCGCGGCGAGAAATCCCCCGGCCGCGCGCGCGAAGGGGCCGCCGCGATGGGAGAGCGATACGTGGTGCTCGTGGCCGCCCTCGCCCGCCTTTGCAATCGTATACACCACGGCGATGTCGGCGGACGTGACGAACGCATTGCCCTCGGCGAACGGATCTGCCGGCGGGCCCTTCCCGGCGAGCCCGAGGGCCGCTTCTTTCGCGCGCCCGAGCCCGTGGGAGATCTCCATCAGGTGGTCGGGGGAAAACAGCCGTCCATACCGTGGGCGCCGCGTCACGAGCCTGTAGACGAGGAACACCACGAGCCCGACGAGCAGCCATTTCAGCATCGCGCTTTGCACCTCCGCGCGCCCCGCGCCCATGCGCCGAGACAAACGATCGCGCCCGCGGCGAACGGCAGCGCGGGTGATTCCCCGGTCCCGGCGAGATCACACGAGCAAGCGGCGGCGCGGCGGCGGCCCGGGGCACGAGGTCGGCATGGGGGGGACGGCGTCCGCGAGCGCCTGCGAAGGTATGGCGAGCGCGGCGATGAGCGAGAGGATCGCGGCCCATCGCGCCTTGGTTCGTTCCATGGCCTGGCACTGAGCACTGGTCTCATCGGGAGGCGTGGGAGCCGGGGCGCCGCCCCGGACCCCGCGGGGGCTATCCGCCCCTCGACCCGGACCAGGGCAGGCCCTGGACCAAGGGTTGAAAAACTGCGCGGTGCGC
>JANMGF010001468.1:0-1157 GCA_031374535.1 Polyangium sp. (in: bacteria) | reverse complement strand
CCGGCCCCCCGGACCGCGGTCCGGCCCGGGGCGGGGGGGGGAGGGGCTGGCGTGTGTGTGGGGGGTTAGAGTTTGAAAAAGTAAAGCTGTGGATACTTAGGACTAGCCTGCGTGGGTTTGGCTGAGTAAAAATGGAGCGCTGGAAGGCGAGGGGAGGGGAGGGCGGGACACGCGAAGCTCAGGGACTTTCGCAGGGCCCGCCGGACGCCTCGATGTCCGCGCCATCGTAACACGTGTCCTCGGGGCCTTTTCCGTACACCTCGGCCACGAACGCCGCGAGCGACGCCGTGTCGATGCACGTCGCCGTGTACGTCGCGCCCCACGCCGACGCTGCGATCGGCGTCTCGAGCTTCGCATCCGGCGTGAGCACGAGCCTCGCCTTGGGCCCGGAGCCGGCGGACAAGCACAGCGGATCCCCCGCGGCTTCGTCGAACACCTTCTCGAGCGCCGCCACGACGTCCGGACAGGCCTCATCACACCGGTATGCAAGCACCACGGCGCCGTGCTCCAGATCGTGCACGTACATCTCGCGCGGCACCGCCGTCGTGTACTTCCGGAACGCCGCCCACGTGCCCCAGTGATCACCTCCGCTCGGCGGGTTTGTCTCGTACGCCACGTCCGAACACGTCTCCACGTGGCTCGCCGATCCGATCGGGATCCCCGTCGTCTTCACCACGCGACACTCGGTCTCGCCGGGCAACGGCGGCGCGTCCGGCGTGAGCACCTCGGTCCGCAGTGGCCCGTCGTTCAACGCCGGCGGCTCCTCGCTGCAGCCCCCGATCCCGAACGATGCCCCAAGAAGCGCACCCACGAGCGCGCCGCGCGACAGAACCGGCAATCGCATGGCGAGCAGCCTACCACGCCAGAGGCGCGTGCTTCAGGGGCAGGCCGGCGTCTCCGCGCCCGTCACGATCCATGCGCTCAGCGCCTCGAGGCTCGACTGTGGCGCTGCGTAGAGGTCGTAGGGCGGCATCGGCAAGCCCACGACCACCGACGCGCGCAGCCTTTCGATCTCGCCCGGCGCGAGCCCCTTCGCGGCGTCCATGCGCTCGTAGATCGGGCTCACGAGCATCTTGTAGAGCAGGTAGCTGTTGCCGGCATTGCCCGGGTCGACATGCGGCATCGCCCGTCCGAAGCGGCGCGGTTTGATATCCGCC
>JANMGF010001457.1:0-9035 GCA_031374535.1 Polyangium sp. (in: bacteria) | reverse complement strand
CACGCCGAGCCCGACGGCGAGCTCACGCGAGAGCACGCCCTTCGGCAGGGCCTCGCGCACCTGGGCGGTCTTGGCCTTTTCCTGCTCGGCGTCGGCGATCTTCTTGAGCGCCGCCTCGGTCTCCTTCGTCGACTCGAGCAGCTTGTCGATCGGCGCCTCGCCGAGCGCCGAGAGCAGCTTGCGTGCGGCCTCGACCTGCGACTTGTAGTCCTCGCCCGGAGCCACGGCCGCTGCGGTCACGACCGCGTCCCAGCCCTTGGCAGCCTCGGGTTTGTTGCCGGCCACGCTCTCGACGAGAGGCCTGCACGGAGCGAGCAGCTTGACCTGCTTGTACGAGGGCAACGCCGCGGGCCACGCGAGATCGATATCGGGCTCCTTGGGCGGCGGCGGAGGCTTCTTGCCTTTCGTCGGCGGCGTCGCGCTCGGCGCGGTCGTCGCGGCGAGGCGCGCGGCCTTCGCGGAGGCCTTGAACACGGGGATCTCCGTGTTCAGTCGATCGGCGGACGTCTGGCAGCTCTTCGCTTGTTGCGCTCGCGTCTCGGCGGCCTTCGCGGCGGCGATCGCCGTCGGGTCCGGGATGAGCCGGCCTTCTGCGGTCACGAGCCGCACGACCGCGCCTCCGAACGAGAGCACCAGGACGGTCAGCGCGACGATCGTCCAGCGCATCTCCTCGCGTCGGGTGTAGACGTTCACCGCGCTTCCCTCATCGTCACGGATTCCGTGGGCCCAGAGCGGCGCCGGCAGAGCCTCGACATCTCGTCTCCACGTCTAAACGAGATGGCGGAAAACCGCTACCACCTGAAGGTGCCTCCCTCCGTTTCCACGGTCCGAGGCCAGAAGGTGGGCCGGGCCAGGCCTCTTGGTGTAGGGCACAGACCGTGTCACGCGTCGAACGAGCCTCTGCCGGCGTGGAGGTGGCCTCTGTGGGCCTGAAACCCGAAGAGGTGTACGCGCCTCCGAAGAACGTGTCGGCGGACGAACCTCGGCGCGAGGCCGAGGGCAAACCCGCTTCGAGTCCGCTGCGCGAGGCGCCGTGGGTCGCCACGACGTACTTCGGCGAGGGGCTGCCGTACTCGATCGTTCATCAGGTCAGCGCGGAGCTTTTCACGGCGTTCGGCGCGAAACTCACGGCGGTCGGGTACACGTCGCTCTACGGCCTCGCGTGGAACGCGAAGTTTCTCTGGAGCCCGCTCGTCGACATGTTCGGCAAGAGGCGCGTCTGGGTCATGGCGACGCAGATCGCGCTCGGGCTCGCCATGATCGCGCTCGCGGGCCCCGCCGATCGCGGCGACCTGAACGTCGTCGCGTGGGCGCTCATCGGCGTGTCGGTGCTCGCGGCGACGCAGGACATCGCGGTGGACGGCTTCTACCTCGACGCGCTGCCCAACAAGGAGCGGCAGGCGGCATTCTCGGGGCTGCGCGTCGCGGCGTTCCGCGCCGCGATGCTGGTCGGCAAGGGCGGGCTCGTCGTGCTTGCAGGGAAGCTCGGCGGATGGCGATGGTCGTTCTACGCGGCGGGGGCGATGATGATCCTGCTCGGCGCAGGGCACGCGCTGTTCTTGCCGCGACCCTCGGCGCCCCAGCGCACGGAGGCGGAGCGTCGATCCAAGGCCGTGTCGTACGCGCAGGCGTTCGTCACGTTCCTCCAGCAGCCGAAGGTCGCGCTCGTGCTCGCGTTCATCCTCACGTTTCGCGCGGGCGACGCGCTCATGTTCGCGATGTCCACGCCCTTCCTGAAGGACCTCGGCCTCGACCTCGCGCAACGCGGGTTCGTGAGCGGGACGTGGGGGACGCTGTCGTCGATCGTGGGCTCGATCCTCGGGGGGATCGTGGTCTCGCGGCTCGGGCTCGAGCGGACGCTCCTGCCGATCGCGATCCTCCAGAGCGCGGCGATCCCGCTCTACGCGTGGCTCGCGTGGGCGCGGCCGAAGATCGAGGTGATCCTCGGCGTGGTGCTCGTCGAGCAGTTCGTGGCGTACGCGGGATCCGCCGCGTTCATGATCTTCCTCATGCGGCGCTGCCAGGGCGCGCACCGGGCGTCGCACTTCGCGATCGGGACCGCGCTCATGACCCTCGTCACGACGACGGCGGGCACGGCGAGCGGGCACATCGCCGATCGCGTTGGGTTCACGATGTTCTTTCTGCTCGCCTTCGCGGCCTCGATCCCGGGCGTGATCCTGGCGATGCTTGTCCCGACAAACCGCCTGGAAGAGGCGCCGGTGGGCGGGGGCGCGGCGCGGGCCTAAACGGCGCGCGTGTCCTGCTCGTCGATGCGTGATTCCTGCGCGTCGATGCGTGGTGAGGTTTCGCTGCGCGGAGCCGCTTCGCAGGGCAACTCGCGGACGGCGCGTGGCTCGAGCACGCCGCGTTTCCAGGCGTAGAAGCCGCCGTAGAGCTCGCCGCTCCCGTCGCTCGTGAGCCAGACGAGGGGGTGCTCGCCGAGGCGCGGGCCGATGCCGTCGGGGCCATCGGTCGACGCGGACCACGAGCCGCTGTTGCCGATGAACACGCCGTCCTCCCATATGCCCTCGGGGTTGTGCGTGTGGCCAAAAACGACGGCGCGCGCGTTGTGAAGGCGCGCGACGTTGCGCATCACGCGGCCGACGCGGAGCCACGTGTCGGCGAGCGGGGGTTTGGGGATGACGTGATCGTAGAGGTAAAAAACGAGCAGCGGCACGAGCGCGCCGGCGAGGCCCCAGGGCAAGCCCACGAGAGCGGCGAAGGTGATGCCGAGCGCGACGCCGAGGAGGACCACGAGCACGTGATCCACCCAGAGCTCACGCACGACGCGGAGGAAACGTTCCTCGGCGGGCGGCTCGAAGAGGCGAGCATGGCGCGCGACGGCTGACACTCGTTCGCCGGTCTCGCGCGCGCAGGCCATCACGTTGCCGCGGTAGCGGGCGCGGCAGAAGGGCCGACGCGCGCGCCAGAGCGAGGTGAGGATCCGCGCGGTGCCGAAGGCCCAGATGATCGCGAGCCAGCGGCGGGAGAAGAGGTAGTGACGCGCCCAGTGGAGGAGGTAGCCCGTCTTCGACAACATGACGGAGTCGTCGTCGTGCGGGTTGAAGTAGCCGAGGCGCGAGATGAGCAGCCGCGTCCCCATCGAGCCCATCGTGGCCACGATCTCGCGCCCGTTGTCGCCGTAGGGGGCCATCGGGTAGCGGTAGCTGCAGTAGGGATCGTAGAGGTGGCCGTGCTCGATCACGATGCGATCGGGCGTGACGTGCATCCACGCGCGGAAGTGGATTCGCGCCGCGATCGTCGCGCGAAAAACTTCGTGTTTCCTCGTCGAGATCGCGGCGTCGCAGAGGCGCGCGGCGAGGTGGGCCCGTACCTCCGGGACCGTGAGCAGGATGTCGTGGTTGCCCGACACGACGACGACCTCGTGCCCTTCGGCGAGCACGCGCCCGACGGCCTCCACGAAGAGCGGGTGATCGTCGAGGATCGCCGCGATCGCCGGCACGCCATGCTCGGCGTCGCGCGGCAGGTTGTGCGAGACGCTGCGTCCGTGGATCACGCGTGGCCCGTCGAAGTCGAAGACGTCGCCGTTCAACACGAGCGACATCCGCTGCCCTCGTACGGCCGAGAGGACTGCGCCCAGCATGCGGGCGATCTCGCCGTCCGGCAGAAAAGCTCGCTGCCGATGACGCATCCACGGACCCGTCCCCGGCTCCACTTCGCACAGGTGGATGTCGGAAATCACGATCGTGTGATGCATTACGTTAAGGATGGCACGACGGCGGGGTGTATGCCTGCCAGGGGATCTCCTCATGACTTGAAATCATTGGGAACGGACGGGGAACGTGGGCGGCGGCGGAAGGCACCCTGGAGGGGCGGGAAGGGGCTTGCGGAGGGGTGGCGCGGGCGCCCAGGTTCTTCCGAGACGGAGGAATGAAATGCGGGCGAGCGAAGCGCTGGGAAGGGCCGTGGGCGGCGTTTTGTCACCGATCACGGGGGAGGCGAGCCTCCTCCGGCAGGCGCGGATCTTCCACCCGGACGGGGTCGTGTTCCGGGCGGATGTGAGGCCACTCGTGCGCGAAGGAGAGGTCGGGGAGCTCGCGCAAAGGCTCGCAGGGCCGGCGCTCGTGCGGCTCTCGAGCGCGTGGTGGCGTCACGAGAAGGAGCTACCGGACGTGCTGGGGATCGCGGTGCGTTTCTGCGGGCGCGAGCCGACGACGACGACATCGGAGACGTCGGCGCGGGATCAAGACCTGCTTTTCGCGACGTTCCGGCACATCTGGACGTTGCCGCTGGCGCCGCTCACCACGAACCAGCACGACTTTCTGGCGAACGACTATCACGCGATCCTGCCGTTTTACGTGCTCGGGCTCGGGCGCGTAAAATTCCGGCTCTTGCCGATGCGCCAGAAGGGGACGGAAGGCAGCCGGCGCGAGAGGCTTTCGCAGGCGGTGGTCGCGGGGAACGCGGTGCTGCGGCTCGAGGTGCGGCAACGTTTCCCTTCGCGGCCGACGCTGTCGCGGTGGGAGGGGGTCGCGGTGATCGATCTGCAGGAGCGATCGCTCGTGGATCAGGAGGCGCTCGCGTTCACCCCGTTCCACGCAGGTCGCGGGATCATGCCGGTCGGGCCCTTCCAGATGATCCGCGCCGCGACGTACGCCGCGAGCCGCACCGGGAGAAGGGTCGCCGATCCGACGCCGTGATCACTCGACCGGCGGTGGGATCGTCCAGGCCGCGCTCTCGGCGTGGCGAGGCTCTGTGTCCTCGGCCGCGCTGCCGAAGAAGTCGGCGATGTCGTGCCTTCGCGCTTCGGCGTCGGCGCGGCCAAGATCGATGAGCCGGCGCGCGAAGGCGCCGTCGAAGAGCAGGTAACTCGCGAGGTCCGCTTCGGTCGCCTCGCCGACGTCGACGAGCGTGAGCATGCGCCGCGCGAAGGCAGGTCCGCCGTGGATGTTGCCGCGGCGCACGTACTCGGCGGCGAGACGGCCGATGTCCTCGCTCGGGCGCACGACGAGCGAGTGGATGCGGTTGTACGGCATGCTGCCGCGACGATCGGCGTTCGCGTTGACCGTCTGCAGGAAGTCCTTGCCGTAGGTGTTCTCCGCGTCCTCGATGATGTGGTTCAAGCGCGTCATCACCTCGAGGTCCGTCTGGATGTGGTCGAGGAGGAACGCGTTCAGGATCTTGCCGAGCAAGAAGGCCGCGCCCGGCGGCTTCTCGTCCTCGCGCATGGCGCTCGGACCGTTGAGCTCGCGCGAGAGGCCAATGGCGAAGACATGCGTCGCGCCGAGCCGGAGCGCAGGCGCGATCGGGGTGTTCTGCCGGACGCCGCCATCCATGAAGAGCTCGCGGCCGATACGGACGGGCGGGAACAGGATGGGGATCGCAGCGGAGGCGAGCGCATGCAACGGGCCGATGTGCGCGCCACGGATGAGCGTGCGCGGAGGCGCGGTCGTGGGGAGCGCGCCGTCGGGGCCGGTCTGCATGAAGATGACCGTGCGGCCCGACGCGACCTCGGTGGCCGAGACGCTGAGCGCGCCGAGGTGGCCACGGCGGAGCGTGCGCGCGATGGCCCGCCACGGGATCTCGCGCTCGACGAGCTTAGCCATCGGCGTGACGTCGAAGACGCCCGCGGCCGCCTTGCCGCCGCCGAGGAGGACCCGAGGCAAGCTCACCGCCTGGCGAAGGCCAAAGCCGAGCACGTCGGGGAGATCGAGCTCGGTCCAGAGGTTCGCGAGGCGGCGAATGCCGGTCGTGGCGTCGCCGAGGTGTGCGGCGAGGAAACACGCGTTGATGGCGCCGACCGAGGTGCCGCAGAGGATGTCGATACGCGGGACCGCGCCACGCACGCGTGCGTGGTTGTCGAGGACGTACGACAGGACGCCGACCTCGTAAGCGCCGCGCGCGCCGCCTCCCGACAAGATCAGCGCGACCTTCCGTCGGCGCTTCATGGGGTTCACGCTCATGCCATTCCGCCGCGGCTGAGCGGGTCGGACCGAGAAGGAAGGTCCGATCCGTCTGCCTCGGACAGAATGCGCTCGACGACGGGTCTTCGCAAGAAGAGCGCGCGCAAGCGTGCATCACGGACGAACCCGGCGACCTTGCGTACGTGCGTCGCGGCGCGGAGCAACGCGTCACGAGCGCCGCTCGAGCTGCCCTTGCGTAACGCTTCGATGCAGAGCGCGCGGACCTCGATGCCGTACTCGGAGCCGCTCGTGGCCTCGATCGCGCCGAGCGCCGTACGAGCGAGCAGGACGCCGGTGTGATGCTCGCCCGCTTCGACGCGGGCGGCGGCCTCGATGGCCGTCGCATGAATGTGGTAGCTCAAAAGACCTTGAGGCTCGGCGAGCTTGCGCGCGGCTTGCGCGTGGACGACGGCTTCGTGCGGGCGGCCCTCGGCGCGGGCGAGGAGGGCGCGGACGATACGCTCGTGCACGGTGTCGTAGGCGCTGCCGGTGACGGCGACGAGGGCGCCGGCGTCGCCGCACATGGTGGAGGCTTCGGCGACGGTGCCGAGCTCGAGGAGGATCTCGGCGGAGCAGAGGAGCGTGTCGGCGCGCGAGTCCTGATCGGCGTACCGCTCGTGGGCTTCGCGTGCGCGCTTCAAGTAACTGAGGCCGCGTTCGGTGTCGCCGAGCCGCGCATACGCCTGCCCCACGTTGCTGAGCGTCTTGGCGATCTGGAAGCGGCCGCCGATGGCGAGGTCGATGCCGATGGACGAGAGCCCGAGGGCGATCGCGTCCTCGAAGCGCTCCATGACGAACATGGCGTAGGCGAGGGCGTTTTTCGCGCGGGCCTCGCTGCGACGCGCGCCGACCGCGCGGAAGACGGCGATGGCCTCGGCATGAGCCATGGCCGCTTCCTCGACACGACCGACGCGGCGGAGGAGGACACCTTTCGAGCGGAGCACCTCGGCGCGGAGGCGTGGCTGGAGCTTGCCGACCTGGGTGACCTCGAGCGCGCGTTCGCAGGCTTCGATCGCGCCCTGCACGTCGCCGAGGTCGCCGAGGATCTCGGCGAGGATCGTGTACGCCTCGACCTCGAGCGCAGGTTGGCGCGCGAGGCGAGCGACCTCGCTGGCGCGCTGCGCGACGGGTAAACCACGCGCGAGATGGCCGTCGTCGCAGTCGAGGCGGGCCGTACGAACGAGGGCGAGCGCGACGCCCCGCGCCTTGCCGCTCTGCCGCGCGAGCTTGCGTAAGGCCTCGAGGTGCTTGCGACGCTCGCCTCTGCGCCCGAGGTGCCGGTAGATCGCTTCGAGCGCCGCGTGGGCGTTCATGCGGCGGGGATCGTCGGGCAGGAGCAGGGAGAGCGCGCGGAGGTAGTAGCGGAGCGCGAGCTGCTCCTGGTGGGTCGCGCGCGCGGCGCCCGCAGCCTCGAGGTACATTTCCGCCGCGGGAACGGCCGCCTCGCCACGCGCGAGGTGGCGCGCGACGATGGCCGCGGAGAGGCCACGCGCGAGGGGCGTACGCGAGAGGTGCTCGCCGAGCAGGAGATGCATCCGCGAGCGCCGCACCGTGTCGAGCGCGAGGTAGGCGACGTCGCGGGCGAGGGGATGGCGAAAATCGACGGAGCCAGCGCGTCGATCGCAGAGCCCACGCGCGCAGAGGCGCGTGATCGCCTCGTCGTCGGGGAGCCGTGCGAGCGCGAGGATGTCGGTCTCCGTGAGGGGGCCTCCGGCGACGGCGAGCCAGTCGACCACGTCGTGCTCGGCGAGCGGCAACTCGCGCAGGCGGTCGCCGATGAGCTGCTCGAGCGTGGAGGGGAGCGTCTCACGGTGTTCGCCGGGGCGCTCGTGCCGCACGAGCTCGTGCCTGCCGTCGTCGCGCTCGACGATCTCCAGCGTGCCGCGCTCGAGCAGGGCGTCGACCATCTCGAGCAGGAAGAAGGGGTTGCCCGCGACGCGCGGGACGAGCTCGCTGCAAACCGCCGCGACCCCATCACGCACGCCGAGCCGCGCTTCGACGAGGCGCACCTGCTCCTCCGGCTCGAGCCCGCGGAGCTCGATCCGCACGAGCCCTTCGACATACGGGAGCACGCGCTCGTCTGCGCGGGTCATGAGCACGACGAGGATCCCGAGCTGATCGGGCCTACGAAGGAGCTCCTTCAGGAGCTCGAGGCTCGCCCGATCCGCCCACTGAAGGCCGTCGACCACGACGACGATCGGCTGGCGGCGCGCGATCCCGGCGAGCAGATGGCGCATGCCCTGGACCACGAGATCGTGGCGGTAGTTGCTCGCGTCTTCCTCCTGGTGATCGCCGTGTTTGCCCGTCACGAGCTCGGCGAGCCGCAGGATTTCTCGCGGCGCGCTCGAGATGCGGGCGAGGGGACCAAAGACCTCACGCAGCGCGCCTTGCGCATCTTCGAGCGTGTTGTCGAGGCCCATGCCCGTCACGTCACGCACGACGTCGGCGACCGTGGCGAGGGGCAGCTCCATCTTCACGGGCGAACATTCGACCTGCACCACGCGCGCGCCGCTCGGGAGCTCCGACAGGAACGTCGAGACGAGCGCGGTCTTGCCGATGCCCATCTCGCCCACGACCACACGCGCGATGAGCTCGCCGGGAGCCTTGCTGAGATCACCCGAAGCCCTGCGCGACATCGGCAGAGCGTCGAACGCCTGGGTCTTCGGAGCGCCTTCGGAGTCCTCTGCGCCGAAGCCATCCGACGCGGGCGGCGAGCCCGGCACGCCGCCGATCGGAGGCGAGACGGCGCGGTGGTACGCCGCGTAGAGGTCCGCCTTCTCGGCGTCACGGCCGACGAGATCACTCTGGCCGAGCGCGAGCTCCGCCATGCGCTCCTCGCGCGTGAGCAACCGATCGAGCGCGTAGAGGCGCATCTGCGCAGGTACGCGATGGCCTCCCGTGTCGCCGAGGGTCAGGCTCGGCGCCTCGCCCCAGCGGAAGTCGCGCCGCACGAGGCGGTAGACGCCGCCGGCGACCCAGGTCTTGCCGAAGGGCGTCGCGGAGCCCACGCGATCCGCGAGCAGATCCGCGGGCTCCTGCAACGAGTGGCGCACGAGGTGGCCCTGGGGTTCACGCTCGCCCGAGGCGATGCCGCGGACGATGCCGATGGTT
>JANMGF010001436.1:0-1010 GCA_031374535.1 Polyangium sp. (in: bacteria) | reverse complement strand
CTTCCTATCGCCCTGGTGGGGGCTGTCCACCCCCTCGTGGGGTCCGGGGAAACGCCCCGGCGGGATCCATCGACGTTGGACGTCGCTTCATCCGGGTTCCGGAAGCGGAGGGGGGTTCCCCTTGCATTCCGTCGGGAACGCTGCTGGGCTCCGCGTCATGGCAGGCCGCACGTTCGCGATCGGCGACATCCACGGCGACATCGTTGCTCTTCGAAAGCTCCTCGGCGCCCTGCCGCCGCTCGACGCGGACGACACGCTCGTCTTCGTCGGGGATTACATCGACCGGGGCCCCTGCTCGGCCGAGGTCGTCGCCCTTCTCCGCGCGCTTCCCTCCCACACGCCTGCGAAGGTCGTGTTCCTGCGTGGCAACCACGAGGACGGCTGGCTCCGGGTCCTCGATCGGGGCTGGCCGGAGTTCGTGATCCCCGCGCCGAACGGCTGCCTCGCGACGCTCCGCTCCTTCCTCGGCAGGCCGCCGCCCGCCGAGGGCGAGGGTATGGCCGACGACGAGGTCGAGCCGCTCTTCAAGGGCACCTTTTTCCCGCCCGACGTCGTCACGTGGATGCAGGAGCTCATGTACTGGTACGAGGACGACCACGCGATTTACGTGCACGCGTCCCTGCCAAAGGGCCCGGGCGGCTTCGAACATCCGAGCAACACGCAGAAAAAACTCGCGATGCTCTGGTCCCGCGACGAGGACTTCTTGCGGGAGTACCGCGGCAAACTCGTCATCATCGGGCACACGGCCACGAAATACCTCCCGGCCGAGCTCTCGGACTACACGCCCGAGGACAAGGAGGACGTCTGGGTGGGCCCGTGCGTGATCGGGATCGATACCCGGTGCGGGAAAGGTGGGTATCTGACGTGCGTGGAGCTACCGTCGGGGCAGGTGTACGAGTCGCGCTGAAGCAGAGGGTGTTCGAGGGCGTCGCGCCGGGGCTCTGCCCCGGACCCCGCGGGGGCTGTCCGCCCCTCGACCCGGACCAGGGCAGGCCCTGGACCAAGGGTTG
>JANMGF010001401.1:0-1600 GCA_031374535.1 Polyangium sp. (in: bacteria) | reverse complement strand
CCGGCCCCGCGCCCGCGCAGATCGGCGAAACCTTCGTCCAGCCCCGCGCCGTCGTTTATCGCAAGAAGACCCGCACCTTGCTCATCGCCAGCGAAGGCACCGACCATCTCGTCGAGCTCGACGCGCTCGCCATCGATCCTTCGCTCGGCGCCCTCCACAAGTACGACCTCGGCGGCGGCCCCACCGAGGACGGCAAACCCGGCGCCACCCGCTGCGGCGCGCCCACGGGAATCGCGCTCTCGGAGGACGAAACCACCGCCTTCGTGTTTTGCCGTTCGAGCCACGACCTCGCGATCGTCCATCTCGACGCCTACGACAAACGCACGCCCTACGTCTCCTCGCCCCCTGCCATTCTTTCCCTCGGTCCGGATCCCTTGCCTGAGCAGGCCGCCATCGGCCGCAGGCTTTATTACAATGCGCGTGACGGTTACCTGAGCAGCTCCTACGGTTGCGCCGGCTGCCACCCCGAGGGGCGCGACGACGGCCATGTGTGGCACGAGGACGTCGCGCAGGGGTATGACAATGACAAGAAATTCCTGGCCACCGCGATGCATGCGTTCGAGGACAACCAGGCCTTCGACGGCTTCGTGAAGGGCGTCCCCCGCCAGACGCCGATGCTCGCCGGCCGCGTCGCGGCGCTCGGGCCTTATGGCTGGAAGGGCGAGAGCCCGACGTTGCGGCACCGCGCGATCCTCGGATTCGGGATGCACCGCTGGCTCGGCGGCGGCCCCATGAGTTACGTCGCGGACAAGACCCTCCCGCGCGCCGAGGCCCTCGCCGCGTTCGCCCGCAAGGGCCTCGTCCCGCCCCCGCGCGACAATCGTGAAAAAACGGCCGAAGAGAAGCGCGGCGAAGTGCTCTTCAACGACCCGAACGTCGGCTGCGCGACCTGCCATCTCCCGAAGACCGAATACACGAACCGCGCCGTCGTCGGGCTCGGCGAATGGACCTTCGACAAGGCCCGTTTCGATCCGGAGCCCGAGAACTGGAACTTCAAAACACCCTCGCTCCTCTACATCGCCGGCAGCGCGCCCTATTACCACGACGGCAGCGTGGCCACGCTCGAGGAGCTCGTCGACCGGAACGGCAAACGCATGGGTCACACCGATCATCTCTCGAAGGAGGACAGGGCAGCGCTCGTCGCTTTCCTGAAGACGTTATGAAGACCTCGGATTTTCGCCGCGCCGCGGCTTTCGCGCCGCCCTTCCTGCTCATCGGTGTGTTTTTCTCCCTCGCCGGGGCGGAAGAGGCCCCTGTCCCCGCGCCCTCCCTCGCGGAATGGTCTCCCCCCGAGGTCGAGTCCGCCAAACCCACGGCCGAGGAATGGGCGAGCGCCGCCCCGCTCGATCTGCTCCGGCCCCACAAGTATTGCACGGCATCGGCGGTCCGCGAATGGCTGCGTATCTCGTGCAAGGAGCCGTTTGGTGTGTTCAAGGGCGTCCGCGTCATCGGCGGCTCCGAGAAGGACGTCTCGATCATCGATTACAAGACCAAGGGTATCGGGCAGGACCTCGATACCGGCAAGGAGAGCGAGAAGACCCTGGACGGGCTGCACGTCGTGTTCCCCGTGCGCAAAGAGGATCAGCGCGTGATGAGCTTC